>CALAEB010000206.1 GCA_937890875.1 uncultured Anaerolineaceae bacterium
GTTCCTCCGTATTCGAATCGCTGGTCCTAATCAAATTGATCCGCGCAAAACTTCCCGGACATTTTCTGCCACAGTCTCCAGGTCCCGCCGCTCAATCACCAGCGGCGGCAGAAAGCGCAGCACCGTCATTCCGGCGGTCAGAACCAGAATGCCGCGTTCGGCCAGCTGCGCAATATACGGAGCTGTTTTTTGTTTTAGTTCCACACCGATCATCAAACCCAGCCCGCGGACTTCACGGATCAGCGGCGAGTCAATTTCCCGCAGTGCGTTCAGAAACCAGGCGCCGTTTTCAGCAGCCTTTTCGAGCAGATTTTCTTCTTCAATAAAATCAATCGCGGCCAGCGACGCCGCACAAGCCAGCGGATTCCCCCCGAAGGTTGAGCCATGCACGGCCGGAGGAATTTTTTCCAGCCCGCCGCGCAGCAGGGTTGCGCCGAAAGGAATGCCGCCGCCAAGGCTTTTGGCGGAAGTCAGGATATCCGGCTGCAGCCCATAATGCTGGTACGCGTACCAGCGGCCGGTCCGTCCCATCCCGGATTGGACCTCATCCACAATCAACAGCGCGCCGCGTTCATTGCAAATTTTCTGTGCGGCGGACAGATAAGATGCCGAGGCCGGACGGATCCCGCCCTCGCCCTGCACAATTTCGACGATAAAGGCCGCAGTCTGGTCAGTAATTGCCTGATCCAATGCATCCGTATCATCATAGGGAACATGGCTGAAACCGGGGACAAGCGGTTCAAACGGTTCGCGGTATTTTTTTTCCCAGGTGGCGGAAAGCGAGCCCATCGAACGTCCGTGAAACCCGCGCATCGTGGCCACAATCCGGTTTCGTCCGGTCAAAACTTTACTGAACTTGAGCGCAGCCTCATTCGCCTCCGTCCCGGAGTTCGAGAGAAACACCCGCTCCATGCCGGTCAGTCCGCAAAGCCGGTCCATCAGATTTGCCCGCACATCGTTATAAAACATCTCAGGAAGCCCAATCAATCGTTCCGCCTGCGCCGCAATCGCGGCTGCGATTCTCGGATTTGCATGCCCTAAATTGGCCGCGCCTTGTCCGCCGACGCAATCGATATACGCTTTGCCTTCCGCATCGAAAAGCCGGGCGCCTTTCCCCAAAACGATGGCAATCGGTCGTTTACTGTAAACCCCGACTGAATGCTGATCTTCGATTGATTTTATCTGGCTGAAATCCATCCGCTCCCCCTCCCTGAAAAGCTCCATAAATAATGATCATCTGTGCCGAAACCTGGCACTGAAAACAGAATCCGACCCTCCGGAAAACCGGATATCACAAAAACCACTGTCGGTTTTCTCTCTAAATTTACCACAAGCGGCTGTTTTGTGAGTCGGTATTTATGATCCTACTTTTGACCGGTATGGACCTGTTTCTCCGGAGATCAGCGTCGTCCGATGGCAGAAAAGTGCTGCCTGGATCCTGTTTCTGTGATTGGAATTACGAAAATAGCAGATGCTTCAGCGGCATTCTTTCAGTCTGGCGAACAAACGGTGCGAGTTTTCATAGACGGCGCCGAACAGTTTTTCCGGCGGGATTCCTTTTACCGCGGCAGCCTTTTCCGCTGTATACCGGACGTATGCCGGTTCATTCCGCTTCCCGCGAAAAGGAACCGGCGTCAGGTAAGGCGCATCCGTTTCGAAAAGCAGGAATTCCAGCGGAACCGCCCGCAGAATTTCCTCCCGCAGCGGTTTATTCTTGTAAGTATAAGCACCGCCGATTCCAATATAAAAACCTTTGGCGGTCACTTCCGCAACAGTTTCTGCGGTTTCGTCAAAAGCATGCAGCACGCCGATATTGTTCGGATTCCGGTCATGCCACGCGGACAGCACCGGCCACAGCGCCGCGAATGCCTGCCGGCAATGGATAATCACCGGCAGTCCGAACCGCTCCGCCAGATCCAGCTGGCAAAGCAGCGCCGCCATCTGCGTTTCCCAGGGGGAATATTCCCGATAATAATCCAGCCCGATTTCACCCACCGCGACGCATTTGGGATGGGATACGGCAGCCTCCAGCTGCTGCGCCCAACCGGCCTGCCATCCGGCTGATTCATTCGGGTGAATGCCGCAGGCGAAGAAAATGGCTGAATGATCTTCAGCCATTTTCTTCGCGCTTTCAGTCGTCGCATGGTCAATGCCGGGGACAATGATTTTTTCTACCCCGGCGCTCACAGCCCGATCCAAAACGGTCGCCAGATCCTCCGCAAAATCCGGCAGATTCAAATGGCAATGTGTGTCAATGAGCCGCTGCGGCACGGGCGAAACGGGGCGATCAGTCAATTCCGGCAACTTTCAAACCGTCCTTCAAAATTGCCTGAACACTTTCCGGATGCATCGTCTCCGTATAGACCCGAATGATCGGTTCAGTCCCGGAAAAACGGATCAGCATCCAGCCGCCGTCTTCCATGCTGAATTTAAACCCGTCCGTCGTATCCAGCCCGGTCACTTTGATGCCGCCCAGTGTTTCCGGTTGGCTGGCGAGAATCAATTTTTTCTTTTCCTCGGCATTCCCGGCGAAAGCCGTGTCGATCCGGTCGTAATAATGAGCGCCGACGCGGGCAAAGAGGTCCTGCAGCAATTCGGACGGTTTCTTACCGGTCTTCACCATGAAATCGAGCATATACAGATTGGCCAGGATGCCGTCCCGTTCCGGAACATTGCCGCGGAAAGCATATCCGCCGGATTCTTCCCCGCCGATCAGCGCGTTGGTCTCGGTAAATTTCGGCGCGACATATTTAAATCCGACACCGGTTTCATAAACCGGCACATCATAGATTTTCCCCAGCTTGTTCAGCATCGTGGTTGTCGAAAGCGTCTTCACAATTGCACCGCGTTCCTGGCGGATTTCAAGCAGATAAAGCGCCAGCAGCGCCATCACCTGAAGCTGGTTCAGGAACACGCCGTTTTCATCACCGACTCCGCAGCGGTCGGCGTCGCCGTCGGTGATCAACAGCACATCCGCGCCCAATTCAACCGTTTTCTGCAAACCGACATTGACGTTCGGCGGGATCGGTTCCGGCCGTTTCATTTCAGGAAAGATCGGGTTGCGGACGTCATGGATCTCGGTCACCTCTGTTTTATCGCCGGAAAGCAGCCGCGTAAACCAGCCGGCACCGTTTCCCCACATCGGATCAACCACAATTTTCAGTCCGGCTTTGCGGATCGGTTCCAGATCAATCAGATCTTTCAAATGTTCAATGTAATTGACCGACGCATCAAAGTATTCGACTTTGCCATCGGCAAGCGCCTGCTTCAGCGGTATCCGCTTCACGTCATCCATCTCATCCGGAATCGCGGCTTCAATCTCCAGCAGTCCGTCCGGATCGATCGCGCCGCCGGTGGCATCCCGCACCTTAAACCCGTTATCGGTCGGAGGATTATGCGAAGCCGTAATATTGACCGCGCCCACAGCTTTTTTATCGATCACCCCATATGAGATGACCGGCGTCGGCGTCGCCTGATCGGTCAGAAAGACCTTTAACCCGTTCGCAGCCAGCACTTCGGCAACAGCAGCGGCAAAATTCTCGGAATGAAAGCGTTTGTCATACCCCACGACAACATTCTTTCCTTTGTTCCCGTGATTTACCAGATAGGTCGCAAAACCCTGAGCGCAGCGCCTGCAATTGTCAAAGGTATAATCTTCCGCAATATATGCCCGCCATCCATCGGTTCCGAATTTTATCTTTCCAGCCATTATTTTCCTCCAATATGATTGAGCCATACCCTGTATTACGTTTTTAATTTCTCTGAACCAATTATACTCACAGACCGGCACCCGTTCAACAATTCGAAATTTAGACGAGCTTTTCGAGTGTGGGAGAGAAAATTTGTTGTTCTTTTGTTTTTTAAGTTGCTCAGAAACAAAGCCAGCCCCGATAACGCTCCCATCTCAGTCCGGATGTCAATCCGATTCGGAAAACCGAATCCGGATCAGTAATAATAGGGGCTTTCCGTTTCGGCCGCCTCGATCTCAGCATAATACCAGGTATCGCCCCGGCGGGCGAGGAAACTGACCAGCTTATCTGAATAAAACGGGTTCAGCTCCTGATAACGGTCCACCATCCCGAACAGAATTTCATCAAAGCCCAGATCAAAATCGGCCCGATTCAATGAAACGCCGTACCCTTTCTCATTTTCATAAAAATAAAACAGCATATCCGACAGAATCGAGAAACCAAAACTGCGGTAATAACCGTTCGTCCGGTCGAAATTGAGCTGGCTCATAATCGTCCGGTCGCTGTAAATCAGCTCAGAAACCAGCGGATCCGGATCAATATCCACCGTCATGCGGATCGGCAAATACCAATCGCCGCCGAAACTCATGATCCCCCAATTACGGAAATATGGGCTCTCAACATACGGGAACCAGAAATCGTAAAAGACATACGAATTGCTTTCAACCTGGAGATGCGCACGGGTCGGATAAAGCGGATCCCGGTTTTCGGTT
>CALAEB010000207.1 GCA_937890875.1 uncultured Anaerolineaceae bacterium
GCCAGCGGGCAGTCTCTTTCAACGCGCCATGCGAGAGACCAACGAATGCAGCGCCAAAACGCTGACGCATGCTGTCCGGTTGGGCGACGCGCAGGCGAAGACGGTGCTGAAACATGCCTTCACCAGTTTCGCGTTGACACTGTCCGACCTGATGGCGCTGCTGGACCCGCAGGAAATCGTGCTGGGCGGCAGTGTGGCTGTCAATTCCTGGGACCTGCTGGAACCGATCCTGAACGAGAAGCTGCCGGGATTTCTGCCCGCGAACTGGGGGCAGCGCACCGCGATCCGCAAATCCGGGCTGAATGGGACGGAGACACTGCTCGGCGCGGCGCAGTTGGTGGCATAAGCCTGAGAACTATCAGCCCGGCGGAAAATTCTCCAATGCAACGCTCAGATGGAAGGCAAGGAACAGGACGCTTGCCGCCGAAATCGGAATCACTTTCTCGGCGATCCCCGCGCTGAAAAACGCAACCGGCGGCAGAATCACCATCGCGTAAATCACCGCATTCGGCTGGACTCCGCAAAAATACAGCACCCAACAAAGCCAGTACAGCGCAATCGCGGCAAAGGCCGCAACCATGAACCCGCCGCGCGGAATTGTGCGTGTCTGCGTCTTGTTCACGAGGAAAATAAGCAGAATTATGATCGTCACGCCCAGAATATGCTCGCCATATTCGATGAACGGAACGGACGAGGCGTTGCCCTCCAGCCGGTTCAGCGTCGGCGGGAACAACGCCCATATTATGTTGGGCAGTAACTGCAATGCTGCAATCAGCAGACCATACGGTGAGAAACGAATGCGCAGCGTATTCATCGATTGTCCTTTCACGCTTCATCGCCGACCAGGCGGATGATTTCTTTTGTACTTTCAAGCGGGTACGGCGTATCGTCCCAGCGGCAGAACTCAATCGTCCGGACGGTTGCTCTCCGCTCGTAGTCGTTTTCACCAACCGGCACAATAACCTTGTCGCCGACATCGATCCTCAGATCGGTTGTACGGTAGTGATAAATTCTGCCGCTGTCGCTGAATTCGACACCGCAATATTTGACCTCGCCCTTTTTCAAAGCGAACATGAATCCGGACAGGCCCACAATGCCGCCGAAGCCAAAAGTATGGATGATAATTCGGACGGTGTTCACAAACGCTGTGAATTCTCTTTCCGGGATATGCGCCCGGTCAAAAGACCCCTTGTGAATAACGGCTTCCCCATCCTCGTATTCGGCTTCAAGTTCATAGCGGTTGATCGCGAAACCGATGTCGTCATAGAGCGGTGAATCGTACCAACTCGCCGCGTCAAGACAGTCTGCCATCATGCCCAGGCATATTTCACCGAGGTCCGAGACCGCGCCGATTTCAAATTGATGCACAATATGGACACCTTCTGACGAACTGCTCTCTATCTTCACCTGATTTTCGGTCACCAGCAGTTCGCTCACGTCTCCTTTATTGTTGAAAGGCTTCAAACACATCCTGACCTGTTTCAATACCGGTTTATCCGATTCGGGTTCGCGTTCATCGTCGATTTCTTTCAGGCGGCCAAGCCATCTTTCAATGTGCCTCTCGCTGATAAATGTCTCTGCAACCCCTTCGGAAAAATGTTCGGCTCGGTATACACCGAAAATCAGGGCAAGCGTCTCCCGTTCGGTAAGAACGGGGATATGCGCCGCTTTCATTGACGCTTCTGTCCAGCTCAGTCCATGATCTTCAAGAATTGTCTGGAAATCCACCATAATATCCTCATGATTCTGTTCCATAAGGATAAAGAATTCCTGATAGAAATCCAACCGGTTGTAGCTGTCCTCCAGTTTGCCGATGTATTTTGTAATAAAGTCGAACCTGCGAACAGGCTGCCCTGCATTAACTGCCCGATCCCATTCGCGGAAAATGCCGCGCAGTTCACTGTCAAGGTAGGTCAGCGCTCTTCGCTTCAGCATATCCGGCACACCATAATAGGCTTCGGCGATAGCTCCCGTGATTGCGGCGATTGTGTCGCTGTCGCCGCCGATACTG
>CALAEB010000208.1 GCA_937890875.1 uncultured Anaerolineaceae bacterium
AAAAGGCTTTTGCCTTCGCGCAGAACCCCTCCGGATGGATTGCCTTCGCCGGCGCAAATGGCAGCGGCAAAACGCATCTGGCGGCGGCCATCGGGAATTACCGCCGGCAGTTTATGGAATATCCGCTGTTTGTGGTGGCGTCCGATCTGTTGGATCATCTGCGGGCAACGTTCAGCCCGGACAGCACGATCCGCTATGACACGATGTTTGACAAAATCCGGAATACGTCCCTTCTGATCCTGGATCATCTGGACACAGCTTATGCCACGCCCTGGGCGAAGGAAAAGCTGTACCAGATTCTGAACTACCGGTATATGGTGCCGCTGCCGACCGTGATCACGACCGTGCTGCCGGTTCAGGATATTGATCCGAATATTCGTAGCCGGATGATGGATTTTCAGGTCTGCCAGGTGGTGCAGATGTTCCAGATACCGATGTATTCCAGGAATCCGGATGTTGATCTGCTGCCGGAGCGGACGCGGAAGAGCGGCGGATATCGCCGGACGAAATAGTCTGTATCCTTTTCGACAGGAAAGGTCCCGGATGTCATGTTTTGTCATCCGTAACTTAAAATTGATATGAATATCAAAAAGCGAACATCGCGGACCAAGTCATGTCGAGCGAGTGTAACGAGTCGAGACATGACAAATTCGTTTTTGTGCGCAACGCGCACAAAACAAACAACATTTCTGAAAATTAAACCATTTTACTTTTGACGCCCGTATCACCATATAGGATCTTTGTCATATCCCGCGGCGCAAAAGACGGCGTTATGGTAAATTGAGAAGAAATTTTTCTGCACGCGGAGCATTCTCTTGAAACTTTTAGAAGAACGAATTAAGGCGGAGGGGCGGGTAAAGCCCGGGAATATTCTTAAGGTGGACAGTTTTCTGAATCATCAGATCGACGTCGCTTTGTACGAAGAAATCGGTAAGGAAGTCTTCCGGCTGTTCAGAGACGCGGGCGTCACAAAAGTGCTGACCATCGAGGCTTCGGGCATCGGGCTGGCCTGCGCGGCGGCAAGGGAGTTCAAAGTGCCGGCGCTGTTTGCCAAGAAGAACCGCACCAAGAATATCGATGGTGAAGTCTTTGCGGCCGCGGTCGAATCGTATACCCAAGGTGTCACCTATACTATCATCGTCTCCAAGAAGTTCCTGACGCCGGAAGATCGGGTGTTGATCATCGACGATTTTCTGGCCCGCGGTCAGGCGATGTTCGGCCTGGTAGACATTGTGCGGCAAGCCGGCGCTTCATTGGCCGGCTGTGCGATTGCTATCGAAAAAGGGTTTGAAGAAGGCGGCACAAAGCTGCGCGGTATGGGAATCCGGGTGGAATCGCTGGCGATTGTCGAATCCATGGATGAACATCAGATCGTTTTCCGGACACAATGATGAAAAACCAGACCGTTCTGATTTTGGATTTCGGCGGACAATATAAAGACTTGATTGCCCGCCGGGTGCGCGAATGCGGCGTATATTCGGAGATTTGTGCCGGAAATATTCCGGCGGAAGAAGTGCGGCAGCGGGCCCCGATCGGGGTCATTTTCACCGGCGGCCCGAACAGTGTTTATGAGCCGGATTCGCCGAAATGCGATCCGCGGATTTTTGAGCTGGGCATTCCGGTGCTGGGCATCTGCTACGGCGCGCAGCTGATGTGTTACCTGGCCGGCGGAACGGTTCAGCCCTGTACGACGAGCGAATATGGGCAGCGGGAAGTGCGGTTGGATCCCACCTGTCCTCTGTTTGACGGATTGGATCTGGTGCAGACGGTGCTGATGAGCCATACTGATCAGGTGGATATGCTGCCGGACGGGTTCCGCACAGCGGGAACCTCAGAGAGCTGCCCGAACGCGGCGATGTTCAATCCGGAACGAAAACTATATGGCGTTCAGTTCCATCCGGAGGTCGAGTTGACGGTCAACGGGACGCAGATGGTGCGCAATTTCCTGTACAGGGTGTGCGGTGCGGCCGGTGATTATTCAATGGAAGATTACCTGAACAAACAAATCGCGGCGATTCAGGCCCAGGTCGGCAACGAACAGGTGCTCCTGGGGCTTTCCGGCGGGGTCGATTCCGCGGTTTGCGCTGCGTTGCTGGAACGGGCACTGCCGGACCGGCTGATCTGCATTTTTGTTGACCATGGATTGATGCGCGAGAATGAGGGCGACGAGATCGAGGCGGCTTTTGCCGGGAAGGCGCTGCGTTTTGTACGTGTGAATGCGGCGGAACGCTTTTTGGAGAAACTGACCGGCGTGACCGACCCGGAGCGGAAACGGAAGCTCATCGGCGCCGAATTTGTGGCGGTGTTCGCGGAACAGGCACGGCAGTTCGGTGAGGTGAAATTCTTGGCGCAGGG
>CALAEB010000209.1 GCA_937890875.1 uncultured Anaerolineaceae bacterium
GGTTACCTTCCGGAAAATCGGAAGGAGGAGGGGATCATCAGCGAACTCTCCGTCCGGGAAAATATGATGATCGCGCTGCAGGCAAAAAGCGGCGCGTTTCATCTGCTCAGCAAAAAAGAACAGATCGCTCTGACAGAAAAATATATTAACCTGCTTCAAATCAAAGTGGCGGACGCGGACGCGCCGGTCAGGCAGCTCAGTGGCGGAAATCAGCAGAAGGTGATTTTGGCGCGCTGGCTGATAACGGAGCCTGACTTTCTGATCCTGGATGAGCCGACGCGCGGAATTGATGTCGGGACGAAGACGGAGATTCAAAAACTGGTCCTGGAATTGGCGGAAAACGGAATGGCTATCTTGTTTATCTCATCCGAAATCGACGAAATGCTGCGGACGGTCAGCCGGATGTATGTCCTGCGGGACAGAGAAAAGGTGGGCGAATTGATGGAACATGAGTTGACGGAAAATCAGGTGATGGCGGCGATCGCCGGAGGTGAAACAGATGAATAAGCTGCTCAGAAAGATTACCGGTTTTCACTTGTTTCTGCCGATTGTTGCATTGGTGCTGGTTCTGCTGTTTAATTTGATCAAAACTCCGAATTTTTTCCAAATCACGATTCTGAACGGCACTTTATACGGTTTTATGATCGACATCATCAATCGGTCCAGCGAGCTGGTGGTATTAGCGATCGGAATGACGCTGGTGGTGGCTGCCTCCGCCGGAACGGATATCTCTGTCGGGACTGTCAGTGCGGTCGCCGCAGCGATCATTTGTTATTCGCTCGGCTCCGATCAGGAGACCTATCAGATTCCTTATCTTGCCGGGATCGCTTTGGGGCTGATTGGCGGGTTGCTGTGTGGGATGTGGAATGGATTTCTGGTCGCCAGGATGAAAATTCAGCCGATGGTGGCCACACTGATCCTGTTCACGGCAGGGCGGGGAATTGCCCAGCTGATCTGTAACGGACAGATTATCCATGTCGAAAAGACCAGTTACCGTATTTTGGGGAGTTTCATTCCCGGTTTTCCGTTGCCGACACCGGTTGTGGTGGCTGTGTTTATGATAGTCGCCACTTCCCTGATCCTGAAGAAGACTGCGCTGGGAATGTATATTCAGACGGTCGGGATTAATAGCAAAGCCGGGCGGCTGGTCGGTTTGAATTCCCGGCGGATCATTTTTATGGCTTATGCCTTTTGCGGCCTGTGTTCCGGGGTCGCGGGGGCGATTATGAGCTCGCGCATTGCCGCCTGCGACGCCAACAATATCGGAAATAACATGGAATTGGACGCGATCCTTGCGGTTGCGCTGGGCGGGAACAGCCTTGGCGGCGGAAGGTTTTCCCTGCTGGGGTCCGTGATCGGCGCAGTCACCATTCAGGCCCTGACGACATCGCTTTATGCCATGCATGTCACGGCGGATCAGCTCCCGATTTACAAAGCGATTGTGGTTGTAGTCATCGTTACGCTGCAATCTTCAGAGTTCAAGAAGTGGATCGGCGCACTGAAGCGCAGACGCAGCCTGAAAGCTGAGGTGGCATGATGTTCAAGCAGCTCAAAAACCGGATTGATGAAAAAGCTTATCTGCTGATCATTACCATTCTGATGTTTGTCGTGATGTACGGGATCGGGATGATCATTTTTGCGGGTAAGGGCTTCGCAAAACCGCAAACCTTTTTGAATCTTTTTGTGAATAATGCGGGGCTGATTGTTGTCGCGGTCGGCATGACTGTCGTGATGATCACCGGCGGGATTGATATTTCGGTCGGTTCCGTCGTTGGTTTGACCTGTATGATGCTGGCGTATATGATGGAAAATATGAATGTGCCGGCATTTGCGGCGATGGCCATTGTTCTGGCATACGGGCTGGTGTTCGGCCTGGTTCAGGGTTTCCTGGTGGCTTATCTGCGCGTTCAGCCGTTCATTGTGACGCTGGCCGGGATGTTCTTCTGCCGCGGGCTGACCGCGGTGATCAGTTCGGCGATGATCAACATATCGAACGCCACTTTTTTGAAGATTTCCCAGTTTAAAATTTATTTCCCGTTTCTCGCAACATTGAATAAAAAGGGAAAACTGATCACGCCTTTTATATACCCTTCGGTGATTATTGCGCTGATCGTCCTGGCGATTATTTTTATTATGTTAAAATATACAAAGTTCGGACGTGCGATTTATGCTGTCGGCGGGAATGAGCAGTCCGCGCTGCTGATGGGTTTGAATGTGCGCGGGACAAAACTGAAGGTGAACATTTTGAACGGCTTTCTGGCAACGCTGGGGGGGATCCTCTTTTGTTTCAATACCAATGCC
>CALAEB010000210.1 GCA_937890875.1 uncultured Anaerolineaceae bacterium
GTCCCATTGAAATGACCTGGTATCCTTGCCGGGCTGCAGGCGAATAGATTCCAGGTCATTTCAATGGGACTGAAGAATTCGACAATCGCCAGTTATCCTGATCTTACCAATACGATTTTCTACAATCAGGACATGCCTGTCATCATTGTCAATAAAGACAACACTGACATTGTCGATATCGCTTCGATGAAAGGCAAAAAAGCTGGCAATTCAACAACCAGCTCATACGGCAAAATCGCTTTCAATGCCGGCTGTGATTGCAATCCTGATCTCGACTTCGCAATGGCTATGATGGGAATAACGAACGGGACCATCGATCTGGCGGTAAATTCTTATGTCGTTTTCAGCCAGTACATGGAATCGTATCCGGATGCGCCTCTGAAGATCTCGTTCTATTATGAACCGGAGAATATTGAAGATCTTCAGGGTGGTGTCACACTCAAAACAGCTGATGCATCCCTTATCGCGGCTTTCAATGTTGCCATCGAAGAACTCCTGAATGACGGCACAATCCTTGATCTCGCTGCAAAATACCTTGGCGAAGGTTTTGTCCAGAACGCAGCCCTTTATCAGGACTACCTGAAATAATTGTTGTGCCCGGATGAATCAATGGAGGCGGGAAACCGCCTCCAGGATCGACAAGATAACACTGCTGAAATATAAAACAGATGAGGGAACAAAATGATTGAAACCAATTTTGCAAAAATCATGAGCCTGATGGGCGCGGCCCTGTGGCCAATGGTTAAAGCTTGTCTGAAAATTACAATTCCGTTGTCAATTATTGCCTTTGTGGTGGGTATCGTTTTTGCTTTGATTATTGCACTGATGCGTCTTTCGAATATCAAATTATTATCAGGGTTTGCGAAACTTTACGTTTGGATAATTCGCGGAACACCTTTACTCGTTCTGCTTTTCATTATTTTTTACGGACTGCCTACCATTGGAATCGTTATGTCGCCATTTGCTTCGGCATGCGTCGGACTTGTCATGAGTCAGGCGGCCTACAATTCGGAAGTTATTCGGGCCGCAATTTCGGCGGTTCCCAAAGGTCAGTGGGAAGCCGCTCATGTTCTTGGCATTTCGAAATGGCAGACACTTAAACATATCGTTATTCCGCAAGCAGCCTTGATTGCTGTTCCTTCCGTAAGCAATTACTTTATAAGTCTCACCAAAGATACATCCTTGTGTGCAGTTCTGACCGTGCGTGAAATGTTCCAGGTCGCACGCCAGATGGTGGCGACCAATTTCCAGCCTTTATGGATGTATATTGAAGTAGGCGCATTATACCTTGTGCTCAGTACAGTCCTGACTTTTCTTCAGGGGAAGATGGAGAGAAATCTCGGAAAACATAATGCCGCCGTTGCTGCAATGGCAAAAACTCCAAAGGCAAACTGATCCGGAAAGTCGGAAAGATGAAAAAATCCGGACAGCAATCTATCAGTCAGCTTTGACTTTTCAGCGGAGAAAAAATGGATCGGAAACAGCGAATGCTGGGGTTTGTGTGTGTAATGATGTCTGCCGGTATTTATGGCATTTCACCCTTATTGGTGTCATCAATCACCAATCACGGCGCCCATTATTCCAACGTGATGTTTTTCAAAGCATCCATCGCCGCATTGGTTTTCTTTCTGATAAGCAGGTTCGGGAAGATTGATTTGCGAATATCCAAGGCAGACCAGATCGGTTCAATCACGCTGGGTGGGCTCCGATTCTTTACATCATTATTCCTTTATTGTTCCTATACCTGGATTTCGACAGGATTGGCAACGACCCTTCATTTTACATTTCCGCTCTTTGTAATGCTGATTTCCCTGCTGGTATTTCATGAGAATCCGCACTTTTGGGGCGTTTTATGCATCGCGATCTCTTTAATCGGGATGTGGCTTATATCCGGGAACTCCGCGAATCATTCAGATATGACCGGAGTGCTGTGCGCCCTGATTTCCGCTGTGCTATACGCCTTGTACCTGATAACCTTGAACCGGGGGACGATCACCAGGCTCAATCCGCTTGTTTATTCGATGTACGAACTTTTGTATGCCGCAGTTTTCTCTCTGATTTATAGTACGGTTACAGGCCACATGCGTTTTAATCTGACCAGCACAGGATGGCTGATTGCGCTGGCCAGCGCAGCAATGATGGGCGTTTGCGTTATCCTAATGAAGATTGGAATTGTGAGAATCGGTTCGTTAAAAGCATCACTGATGTGTATTCTCGAGCCGATTGTCAGCATCATTATGGGAATCTTATTCCTTCATGAGACGATGGCGCTGCAGACCGGAATCGGAACGCTGTGTGTGATCAGTGCGGCGGTAATTTCCGTTTTTTCGGATCAGAAAGGGGCAAATGCGCCGGCGGAGTCATAAAAATGATTCTGAATAGCATAATACAATCTGTTTAATGAAAAGAGCTATTTTCTATTAATTTTTTTTGAAGGTGTCCTAATTTTTCCTCCGGGACACCTTCATCTTTTCCGATTTCTAAATCTCGGCCGGGCTGAGCCGCTGCTCCCGCAGAACGAAGGCCTGATCGCACAGGATCGTGATCTCGTCCAGATTATTACTGGAGAACAGGATCGTCGTCCCCTCCTCCCTCAGCTGCAGCAGATACTCATACACTTCTTTCCAACCGGCTTGGTCAATCGCATCCGTCGGTTCGTCCAGAATCAGCACCTGCGGTTTTTCCAGGATCGCCTGCGCGATTCCCAGCCGTTTGCGCATCCCGTTCGAATACAGCCGGACCGGGCGCCGATCCAGCGGGTCCAGCCCCACGATCCGCAGCGCCTCCTGAACGCGCCAGCCGTCCGCACCCCGGCTGATCTTTGCCAGCAGCTCCAGGTTCTGTTTCCCGCTTTCATTCGCCAGCAGCCCCGGCGAATCGATCAGCGCGCCAGTCCGCGGCGGAAATTCACACGTCACGCCCACCTGTTGTCCCAGCACAAAAACGTCTCCCGCCGTCGGCTTCACCAGACCGCAGATAATCCGCAGCAGAACACTTTTCCCGGCCCCATTCGGGCCGCTGATACCGGTGATGCTGCCGGACGGAACATCCAGATTGATATCCTCAAAGATCACGAACCTGCCAAAAGATTTGCTGAGATTTCTCAGTGAAATCGCGTAAGAATTTTCCATTTTGCTCTCCTCAGTGTTCCATCGCCAAAAAATCCGCCCGTTTGGCGGAACGCCACCCGATCGCCACACAGAGCAGGGTCCAGACCAGCCAGAAGATCAGCGAAACGATCTCCGGAATCATGCGGGTTGGAGCCCAGAGCGGCGTATATTCGAGGTGATTCTGAATCAAAATATAGCTTTCCCAGCCCTGACCGCCGATCGGCCCGCCGCTGATCGACCCCAGATTCGCGCTGACGACGATCAGCGCGGCGCACAGGAATCCGGGCCAGCTGCGCCGGGTCAGCTGATTGACGGTCAGGATGAACAGTCCGAGCGCGGACCAGCCCAGCCACAGGAAGATGGCGATCCACAAAGCGCCCTGGAGCGGTGTGCCATTGTTCGTCGCGTATCCCAAACCCACGCCGAAGTTGTTCAGTCCGGCCGGACTCCATTCCGCGGAAAAGGGATACTTGGGCGCCACAGCCAGGAAAAAACTGCCGAACAGAAGCGCTGCATAAAGCAGCACCGACAGCAAAACCAGGCATACTTTGGCCGTCCACCATTGGCCGCGCGATCTGAGGCGCAGCAAAACCGATTGTTCATAGGCGCCGGCAGGCAGAAAATCCGAGACCAGATAGATCAGCAGCGCAGTGGCGACAAAATAGACGATCTCCGGTTTGCCGAAAGCCCAGATGAAGGCTTCCAGCGCGTTCCCGCTGATAACGTCCGCGGTTGTCT
>CALAEB010000211.1 GCA_937890875.1 uncultured Anaerolineaceae bacterium
CCGGGATCCGTTTGTATAAAACAGAGCGGACGAAAGCGCTGGCCGAACTTTTTTGGGCCGGCAGCGTCGTCATTTCTTTTTTCTTTGTTTTGTCCGGCGTGATGATTCTGTAAAGCCGCTGAAAGCACAGGCTGCGCAATGACACATTGGATTCGCCGTCACCAAAAGAAAATTTTCCGGGTCACATCCGCTGTTCTGATCCTTTTTTACAGCGGTTATATGTTTCTGTCTTTCGCCAAAATCCCCATCGACGCGGATTTCGCTTCGCTGGTTCTGGAAGCGCGGGATATCCTCAGCGGGAATCTTTTGCTGAACGGCTGGAACCTGACCGGAGCAACCTACACTTTCACCGAGCTGCCTTTTTATTCCTTCGGCACACTGCTTTTCGGAGTGGACATCAAAGCCTATATTTTCGCGACCACGCTGATGTATCTGCTGATGTTCCTCTTCGGATTTCTTTTGACCCGCGACGAAAGCGGCCCCCGCCCCTGGCTGGACTGGATGATTCTCTTTGCCGTTGCCGGTTTCCCGGGTGTCTATTGGTCCGAAAACCTGCGGGCTCATACCGGGGTTTTTGTCTGCGCATTTGCCGCGCTGCTTGCTCTCAAAAAAATGTCCGACTCTCAGGGGGCATGGCCGGCAGCGCTTTATGTTCTGGCGGTGGTCCTCGGAACGATGAGCGATTCTTTTATGCTTCCAATCGTCGTCGTGCCGGTTCTGATTTTCAGCCTTTTGAATCTGCTGTCCAACCGGGAAGCCGGGCGGACGTTGAACCGGCGGTTATTTTTCCTGACCGCCGCGGGGATCATTGCGGGGCTTCTTCTGCGGAAAGCTTATTTATCAATCGGCGGGGCAAATGAAAACAGCCTGAGCGGGGTCGCGCCGTTTTCAACATTGCAGGAGATTCCCGCACAGTTTTTAATCTATATTTCCGCGCTGCTGAAGATGTTCGGATGCGATTTTACCGGGACAAAAATTTTCACCTTTTCAACGGTGTGGAGTTTTTTCCGGATTTGGATTTTATTTTTCGGATTTTCCATTATTTTCCGCACCTTGAAGCAGTTCTTCAGCGGAAAAAACGTCGACCTGATAAACACGATTCTGAGTCTCGGCGTTCTTACCCAATCCGTTTTCCTGATCCTGACGCCCTTTATGAGTAAACTGCACGGAGGGCGGTACATTTCCTGTTTCCCGATCATTTTTGCGGTCTTACTGATCCGTGAGGCACGGCGAGAACAAATTTTCGCGTTCAAAATCGCGGGGAACAGACTGCCGGTCCGCTGGGTCGCCGCCGGTATCTGTGCCCTGCTGATCGCCGTTTCGATCCGGCCCGTCTCTTTTTCCAGAACTGTAACCGGGCAGGACCGGCTTGCAACCTTCCTGCGGGAACAGAATCTGTTATCCGGTTACGCGGACTTCGCGACCGCAAACATGGTCACGGTCGCTTCCGAAAACCGGGTGAAGGTCCGTGCAATTTCCTTTGAAGCGCGCGATTCAATCCAACAGCCTTATGCTTACTTGTGGTTCAGCAAAACGGCCTGGTATTCGGAAACGGCTGATTTCGTTATCATCAGCGGGACAGGCTTTAAAGAGGTCAATGAAAAAACGGTCTCCGAATTGATCGGGGAACCGGACCGGATCCTTACCTTTGAGACGGCTCTGATTTATGTCTACGATCAGGACATCTCCGCGAAAATTGTTCTGTAGCAGCGGGCTGAAACCCGGCGGTAATTCGGAATACGGCGATCTGTTGCGAGAAAACAAGAGAACCGCAGCGCATCCGCTTCAAAATTCGAATTAACGGAAAACCTGTCAGCCTTTGCAAAACCTGCGCTTGTTGCCTGGGAATATCCCGGGCAGCTCAGCCAAAAATGAGCCGCTCGGGCGATAAAAAACTTTTCGTTCATATCTGATTCAGGTGTCAAAGGGGTAGAATTTTCCAAAAGAAGTTATTTGTTGTTCTATTTTTCGACAATTTGACTTTTGACACTTTAACCATATTTCGAGTTATCGGTTGGAAATGATGAGAGAGAAACTGCGGAAAATTCAAATTCCTTTGTGGGGTCTGCCCATACTGCTGCTGGTGTTTTCATTCCTGAGCTATGGCGTCCTCAGCCGGAAACTGGGCATCTACTGGGATGACTGGGCTTATCTCTGGACAAGACTTGAATTAGGCTACGACGGACTGGTGCGCCATTTCAGCTTCAGCCGCCCGGTGGCGGGGCAGATCCACAACCTGGCGATGCTGCTGACCGGGAAAAATCCGCTGCGGATCCAGCTGTTCGGCATGCTGATGCGGGCTGCCGGTTCAGCGCTGGTCGGGCTGCTGATCTGGCGGACCTGGGGAAAAGACGCGTTTCTCGCCGCAGTGGGGGCCTTGCTGTTCATCGCGTATCCGGGTTTTACTATGCAGCCGATCGCCATCAATTTCAGTTTCTCATATTTTCTGATCGGCATGCTGTGCGTTTCCATCGTACTGACCGTTGAAACAGCGCAGCGTCCTTCGCGGCGCATCCCGCTCACCATCGCCGCACTCTTTCTGTCCGCGGTCAACCTTTTTGCTTCCGAATATTTTTTCCTTCTGGAACTGCTGCGTCCGCTGTTTATCTGGGTGAGTCTCCGGCAAACCGCTCCGGATTTTCGCCGGCGTCTCCGGGAAACGCTGAAAAAAGAGCTCCCGTACGCGATCGTGTTTGCGGCGGCCAGTATATACCGGGCCTTTTTTAATCAGACCCAAACGCTGCATTATGAATTCTCATTCATCCAATCGCTCAGGCTGAATCCACTGAACGCCATCGGCACCTATCTGGGCACCCTTCTTTCCGACTGTTTCAAAGTGCTCATCCCGGCCTAGCTGCGGGTTTTTAAATTTCCGGATATCGAAACGCTTGGGCCCAAAACATTTTTGGCTTATGGCCTGATTTGCCTGACACTGGTTCTGCTGTCCGGCATATTTCTGACTTTTCTGAAAAATACGGCAGACGGCGGACGGACAGCGGCCTGCCGCGAAATGATCCTGATCGGGCTCGTCAGCCTGGTCTTCGCCGGACAGCCGTTCTGGCTGACCGGTACGCATCTCTCATTCGTCTTTCAAAACAGCCGCTACACGCTTCCGTTCATGCTGGGAATCAGTCTGATTTGGACCGGAACGTTGGGTTTGATCCGCCGGCCGCGGCTGCTCGCCGCCGGCGCCGCAGCCATTCTGATCGGGCTTGCCGCCGGCAGTCATTTCGTTAATGCGAACGAATACCGGCGGGACTGGACACTTACCAAAGATTTTTTCTGGCAACTGAAATGGCGGGTGCCGGCGATCGAAGAAAATACAGTCATCATTACCAATGTGCTGCCGATCCGTTTCAGCACGGATAACTCGCTTACCGCGGCAGTAAACTGGATTTACGCGGACACGGAACGCAATCCGGCCGTTTACCGGGACCATTCAATGCCTTATATGCTGTACACCAATACCAAACGGGAAGACACGCTCGGCGGGTTTCAGCCCGGCCAACCGGTTTTTCAGGAATACCTGTCCGCGCAGTTCACCGGCAATACCGATGACGCAATCAGCCTGGTTTACAACGCTCCCGGATGTGTGCGGGTGCTGGATCCGGAAGTGGACCTGTTCAACCAGACCATCCCGATTATCGACCGGGAAGCCGCACTGCTGAACAATGCCGCGCGCATTCTTACCGACGTCCCCTATAGTCCGCTGGACACGGAATTGTTCGGGGCCGAACCGGCGCATGGCTGGTGCTGGTACTATGAGCAGGCCGACCTGAGCCGGCAGAAGAAAGATTGGGAAAGTGTCGCCCGCTTGGGGGACGACGCTTTTGCGCTGTCTGACCACCCGAATGACCCAATGGAACGGCTGCCATTCATCGAGGGGTATGCGCATGTTTCGGCCTGGGATCAGGCGACGGAGCAAACCCGGACGGCGCTTTCGGTGACGCCGGTCATGAACAATCCGCTGTGCGCCCTCTGGGCCCGGATTGACCGGGAGACCGTTGGTTCCGAAGAAAAAACAACCGCAATTACAGCGATCCGGCAACTTCTGGATTGCGGCTTTCTCGAGTGAGACCAGGCACGATCCGCGACTTTGCCGCCAGCTTCCCAAAAAATAAAAAATGAAAATCCACATTTCGAAATATGCCTGCCTGCCGGTTTGGCATATTTTGTGCAATTCTGAATACAAATCTTGCCTTTTTAAATGAGTCATTATTCATACAATTTGTGCTGCAACAGAAGGTGCCGCAATGAAGAGAATCTGTTATCCGTTGCTCCTGTTCGTTTCATCCCTCATCATTTTTGCCGGAACAGTCCGGCCGGCTTCTGCCGATGGGCCTTCCGATACGGGAACCGTTTATCCGGTGGAGATCACGCCGTTTCTCGGCCTCAATGAATCCGATCTGGGAAAAATTAAGGATCCTGATCTGCTTGAATTCGTCACCGAGACAAGAGCGCTGCCGTCAACCGGAGCCAAGACCTCAACCGTCCTCAGCCGGGAATTTAAGGTATTCCTGGCATACGAACCGGAGATGAAAGAAACGCTGCATGAACAGGCGGAACAGCTTGACATCGACCGCATCTATTTTTATAAGTATTCCAGTCTGGTTTCCGTCCAGGCCCCGGTTGAGAAAATCGCGTTGCTGCTGCAGAACAACGCTGTCATTACCAGCGTCGAATCGGATACGGCAGCCCAAACATTCTCGTTCACATTGGGGAGCGACGCGGAACAGCTCACAAATATCGGCGCCGTCCATCAGGCCGGCCTGGATGGGGAAGGAACCTACATTGCTATCATCGACACCGGGCTGGACGCCAATAACCCGGAGTTCGGCGGCAGGGTCGCTTACGAGCATTGCTGGACCAGTGAATATTTTTATGACCCGGTCGGATTATTTGAAGCCTACCCATCCTGCAAGAGTCCGTCCGGGTCCAGTCCGGTGACCGAGTCAAGTTCAGCGTATCCGTTTTGGGGAGACCGGTCCGATTTCCGGCAGTTTTTCAACCATGGCTCCCATGTCGCCGGAATCGCGGCCGGAAACGGCGGAGTTGCGCCCAAAGCCAACATTATTGCGCTCCAAGTCTTTTCCTTGGAATACGGATTTGATCCGGAGCGAAATCAATGGAATTATTACAGCATCTCTTACCTGAGCAACCAGATCCAGGCGCTTGAATATCTGGTCGATCTGAAAAAAAACGGTGTGAATATCGTCGCCGCCAACATGAGTTTTGGCGGCTTGCGATATGAAAGCTATTGCGATAATGACCTGAGAAAGCCGTTGATCGATCTGCTGGCTGAACTGGGAGTGACCGCCGTCGTCGCTGCCGGCAACAGCT
>CALAEB010000212.1 GCA_937890875.1 uncultured Anaerolineaceae bacterium
GCCTCAATCTGGCGAAATTAAGATTTTTGTCACATTTTTTACCGGGAAAATAGCGCTTAATATCCTATATAATTATTTTTGAGTCTTGTTATAATTACATTCACTTTTTGTAAACGTTTGCAATAAGGAGAGAGCCTTTTTGAAGCAAACGAACAATATGCATTTAATCCGAAGTGCATAGCTAATTTTCTGTGGAGGAATAAGATGAAAAAAAACGTTTTGTTGTCCCTGATTGTCGTTTTGGCGCTCGGTGTGCTTTCCGGGTCAGTAGGTGCGGCGGATCCTTATAAAATTGGATATTCCTGCAACAATTTTAATGATACTTTCCAAACCGTAATTGAAGGTTATGCACAGACCTACGCGAAAGAACAGGGCGCTGAATATGTGTACGCTGACGCGAGTGAGGACGTGCTGAAACAGCAGGACCAGATCAAAGCCTTTATCTCTGAAGGCGTGGACGCTTTGATCGTTGTTCCAGTAGATACCAGCGCGATGGAACCGATTATCACAATGGCGGCCGAAGCTAATATTCCGCTTGTTTTTGTGAACCGGACGCCTTTTGCCGGCCTGACCGTTGAAGAAATTCCTGCGAATACATACTATGTTGGTTCCGAGTCTATCGATGCCGGTATTTTCCAGGCTCAATACCTGGTGGAATTGCTGGGCGAGGATGCGGAAGTCGGCTATACCATTCTGGTTGGAATGCTTTCCAACGAGGCGGCTGTCGCCCGGACCGAAGGGAACAAACAGATTTTGGACGAATTGGCCGGATATAAACTGCTGGCGGAAAAGAATGGCGACTGGCAGCGTGACCAGGGTATGACGATTACTGAAAACTGGATTACAGCGTTTGGTGATGAGTTGAAAGCGATTCTCTCCAACAATGATGAAATGGCGTTAGGCGCTGTGGAAGCGCTCGAAGCGGCCGGTATCAAAGAGAATGTTATCGTGATGGGTGTTGATTTGATTGACGATGCAAAAGTCGCGATCAAAGAAGGCCGGTTGGATGCTTCCGTACTGCAGGATGGCAAAGGCCAGGGTGAAGGCGCGGTGAAGGTTGCTTTGGCGGCACTTGCCGGTGAAAACCCGGATTCGCTGACTGCCATTCCGTTTGTGCTGGTGACACCGGAAAATATTGCGGATTACGAATAAGTTCCGTTTATCTTTCTGAATTTGAAAGAGGGAGATCGGGATCCCCTTTCTCCCTCTTTCCTTAAATATCGCTGATCATTGCCATCATTTCTAAACAGGCATGAGACATTTTTCCGGCAATTTTTCAACTAAATGACAGTGTTTTCAGCTATTCAAGATCTGTCTGTCAGGTTTGAACAAAGGCGGCAACCAGATTGTTTTTATCATTCGAACTAGCTCAGTGTTTTCGGAATGGAGTTTTTGTCGTTATCATTATCTGAACAGAACTTATTTTTTCAGCTGCCGGCGTTGTAAACCCAAGAAGCAGGAAATCGAAGAGGAGAAAATTGATGGTTAGAGATGAATATCTTCTTAAAATGGTAAACATTGAGAAGAATTTTCCCGGCGTCCAGGCACTTAAAGGCGTGAATTTGAATGTTAGTTACGGTGAGATCCACGCGTTAGTCGGTGAAAACGGCGCGGGAAAATCCACGCTGATGAAATGTCTGATCGGAATTTATTCACCGACATCAGGAGAAATCTTTTTCGATGGGCAGAGAATTGACCATTATTCCACTGCGGATGCGTTGGGGATGGGGATTTCAATGATTCATCAGGAACTGTCTCCGGTATTGTACCGTCCGATCATGGAAAATCTGTGGCTTGGACGGGAACCGCTGAATAAACTCGGACTGGTGGATCACCAAAAAATGTATGAAATGAGCCTGGCGGTGCTCAAAGAGATCGAACTGGATGAAGATCCACGGACACTCATGGTCAATTTGACAGTGGCGAAGATGCAGATGGTTGAAATTGCAAAGGCAATTTCTTATGACGCAAAACTGATCATTATGGACGAGCCTTCTTCCGCGTTGACGGAACATGAAGAGCAGCAGCTGTTCAGAATTATCCGTAAATTAAAGGAAAAAGGCACTTCCGTAGTCTATATTTCACACCGACTGAGCGAAATCTTCGAAATTGCGGATATTGTGACCGTATTTCGGGACGGGAAAAATGTCGGGACAGAACGGATCGACCAGCTGACAATGGAACAGATTATTGAGATGATGATCGGCCGTACGATGGATGAAATGTATCCGAAGGTCCCGGCGGAGATCGGTGAGACGATTTTGCAGGTAAAAAATCTTTCCCACCGGAAATTTTTCCGCAATATCTCTTTTGAAGTACGGAAAGGCGAGATTCTCGGTATCGCCGGGCTGGTTGGCGCGGGCAGGACCGAGGTGATCGAAACCATATTCGGCGTCCGGCCGAAATTGTCCGGGGAAATCCTTGTCCACGGACGACCGGTAGCAATTAATTCGCCGAGGGATGCGATTGCCAACAAAATGAGCTTTTTGACGGAAGATCGCCGGGCAACCGGCATTTTCTCGGTTCTGGGAGTTGATACGAATATTGCGATCCCCAATTATGATCAGTTCCTGACCAAAATCGGATTTGTTGACCATGCGGCAGTTAAAGAAGCCTGTTCGGATTATGTGGACAAGATCCAGATCAAAACACCCAGCCTGGACCAGGCGATCCAGCATCTGAGCGGCGGCAACCAGCAGAAAGTGCTGCTGGCGCGCTGGCTGATGACAGTGCCGGATATTTTGCTGCTGGACGAACCCACGCGGGGAATCGATGTCGGCGCAAAGGCGGAAATCTATCGCCTGATTACGATGCTGGCCGGACAGGGAAAATGTATTGTGATGGTCTCCTCTGAGTTACCTGAAATTTTAGGAATGAGCGATCGGATATTGGTGATGCACGAGGGAAAAATGACCGGAATTCTTGATAACACGCCGGATCTGAACCAGAACAAAGTTATGCGTTATGCTACCGGAACAGATGATGATTTTTTAGATTGATCGGATAGAGGATGTGATGAACCAACCAAAAAGAACTTTCCGCGATGTTTTAACGAAATATGGCATTGTATTCGTGTTAATTGTAATGATTCTGCTGATGAGCATCGTAAAACCCAGTTTTCGGACAGTAAACAATATTATGAATATTCTGACCCAAAGCTCGGTCTATGGGATTTTGGCTTTGGGGATGACGCTGGTGATTGTCTCCAAAGGGATCGATCTTTCAGTCGGTTCCATTTTGGCGCTCTCTGCTGTTGTCGCTGCAAGCTTGGGACAGAGTGAAACCGCGTCCGCCCGATTTTTCGGGAGTTTGCCGGAACTGCCGATCATTGTGCCGATTTTGGCGGCGCTGCTGGTCGGTATTCTCTGCGGGATGATTAACGGCGCTTTAATCGCCTATACCGGGATTCCGGCGTTTATTGCTACGCTGGGGATGACGACGATTGCGCGCGGGTTTTCCTACATTTATACCGACGGCAAACCGGTGAGCACGCTGATTCCGGAATTTAAATTTATTGGGCAGGGCCGGGTTCTGGGTATTCCGATGCCGGTTGTGATTTATCTGGTGATGATTCTGATCACATGGATCTTGATGAATAACACCCGGTTCGGGAAACGAGTCTATGCGGTCGGTGGAAATATTAACGCCGCCGAAGTTTCCGGCGTGAATGTCAAAAAGATGCTGGTGCTGATTTATACCTACATGGGGCTCCTGGCGGGGATTGCCGGAATCGTTTCTACGGCAAGAATGGTTTCCGCGCAGCCCGGCCTGGCCGCGGGTTATGAACTGACGGCAATTGCTTCAACCACGATTGGCGGTACCAGCCATTCCGGCGGAATCGGAACGATCTGGGGCGCGGTGGTTGGTGCCCTGGTATTATCGGTGATGCGGAACGGGATGACCATCTTGGGAATTCACTCTTACTGGCAGCAGATTGTCGAGGGGCTGGTAATTATCGTGGCGGTTATTCTGGATATGCGGAAGAACGCCCGCAAAGCCTGATTTTTTCAGCAATTCGAAATAATAGCGGTTTATTTCGAGCAGAAAAAGGAAATTTTGCGGTTCTTTTGGCTTTCCGTTTCGCAGGACGGAAAGCCAAAAGAACCGCAAAATTTCCTTTCCATATTTCGAAAGGCTTGTCTAAATTTCGAATTCCTGGCGGATATTCCCGAACAATTGAAAAAAATGAGTCATCATTTATAATAACTC
>CALAEB010000213.1 GCA_937890875.1 uncultured Anaerolineaceae bacterium
GTTTGCGAATACCGCTCTCCAGGCTTTACCGGCCTCCAAAATTCCGAACGCCTGGAGCCCTTCCGGCGTGGAATCGATTTCGGCGAAAAGCGCTTCGCTGCTGCTGAGCGGAAGGATTTCAATATTGTTTCCGAAAGTCTTTTTCAATTGCTCAACTGCTGAGCGCTCTCTGTCAAAAATGACCCGGTGAATGGGTTCAAACTGCAGAATGGGATCATGCAGATTTTCAATTTCGACCAGCGCATAACGGGCGGGATGGTCCATTCCCCATTCCGACTTGTTTTTTTCCCAGATCGCTTTCGCGGTCGCGAGCGAATGGTTTCCGTCGCCGATGGCAAAAATGATCCGGTTCCGTTCGTTTGCCTCTCCGTATTTTTGGATGACCGCTTGGTCGGACTGCGCTTCATGGATGACATCCATAATTTGGCTTTCAATTTCCGGGTCGGCCAATGAATATCCGCGCACATGCCCGCTGTTCATCATCAGATCAAAGTCATATAAAACCGGCAGCGTATCTTTCACCGCGACCAGCGGTTCGATCAGCTTTTTTTGCTGGTCGTCAATCAAAACGAGAATGTGGGGGACCTCCAGCGGAGCGCCTTCACGGATTTTCATGCGCGGCGGAATACGTTCAGCGACGGTCCCTTCGGTGGCCCGAATCCAGCTGACAGCGGTTTTGGTGTAGTCATAATCTTCCAGGTCGATGGCCGCGAGCAGACCGTAACGGGTCCCGTGGTCAATCTGCCGTTCGACCAAAATCATGCCTTTATGCGTGATAAACAAGCCTTGGCCCAGATAGCGTCTCATTTCATTTTGGATTTCGCTGATTTTTTTCGATTCGTCGACTTTTCCCAGGTAGAATTCGGGAAAGGTGATTTTGAATGTGGAGGGCTGATTCCCGACTTCCGCTTCGACTTGTTCCCAGTATTTTTTGTTGGATGTGAACTGATCACAGGCGATTGTCGCCCATTTTTCCATCGATATGTCCCGATTGGGAAGCAAAATTTCCGGAATACTGAGAATGCTGACAGATTCTTTGGACATTATTTCTCCTCTGGTTATCTTTGTTTCAATTATTTTATCGTTAAGTAACGAAACGTAAAGATTAAACGCAAGATTTGTCAGACAATACTTGATTTTACGACGGATGATATTTTTTTTGACTTTTCCGCCGGATCATAACTCAGAGAACTGAACTGAGATCTTACGCCTGGTGATTTTCTGGTTTCATAGTAGAATTATGAGTGATTTCTGGTTTCGTTATCGAATTTTTCTTTCATTTGGAAATAAATAAGTAAACAGTGCCGACACTACTTCAGTCGATTTCGGGATATTTTTTATTTGTATTCCGTGAAATAGCAAACATTTTAAGGAGTGAAGCAATGAAAAAGTATTTTGGTTTGTTGGTATGCGTTTTTATTGGTCTGCTGCTGGTGTCAGGTATCGTTTCCGCAGACGATGTCCAAAAGGTTGCCATCATTTTGGATCCGGTGGGTGTTAACCCGTTCCTGACACAGGTGGTCGATAAATTCGCTGAAGTAAAAGCTGCCGGCACCTATCCGATGGAATATTCGGTGATCGAATGCGCGGACGATACGGCCTGGTCGGAAAATATCCGCGCTTCTGTTGAAGAAGGATATGATCTGATTCTGGTCGTTGGCTGGCAGGGAGCCGATCCGTTGAACGAAGTTGCAACCCAGTTTCCGGATAAGGCGCAATACGTTATCATCGATACGGTGTGTGACAATGAAAATGTGAAATCCTATATCTTCAAGCCACAGGAAGCTGCCTATTTGATTGGGATTATTGCCGGGATGGTCAGCGCGGATGCCGGCAAGCCGGAAGGTCCCTTTGGCGGCGTCCATGCCAACCCCGGACAGGGTTCTTTTGAGTGGCGGTATGGATATATGGAAGGTATCAAATCGGTTAATCCGGATGTGACCAACGAAAATTTCATTTTCAATTATACAAAATCCTATACCGATGCTCCGACGGCAAAAGAACTGGCCCTGCAGCAGGCCGCTCAAGGTTGTGTTTTTATTAATGCTGCTTCCGCTGTCGCGGATTTTGGCACTTTTGAAGCCGCGCTGGAAAAAGGTTTCTACACTTCCGGTCAGGACTATGACCGCACTTCCCCGGATAACCTGAATATCATCACGACACAGGTGAAGTATACCGGTATCGTTGCCGGCATGATTATTGATGAATTCTTCTCCACCGGTATTCAGCCGGGTGTTGTTTCGCTTGGTCTGGCGGAAGGCGTGGTTGGCGCTACCTATATTACGGATGATGGCGTGAATCCCCGCAATACCGAAGTTCTTACAGACGAGATCGTTGCCCGGGCGCGTGAAGCGGCGGACGCGATCATCTCAGGTGAACTCGTGCTTGAAGTTCCGCTCGAAGAAGACTACATGAAATAACGCAGGGATTCGAAATTTTTGAAATCCTTTTGAAAAAATGAAAAGCCTGTGATTCTCCGGTTTTGTTTAATACGTAAAACCGGAGAATCACAGAGCCTTCTTTCCATTGTTTGAATTGCATGTAAATAGTATTTTTTGTAGCAACTGGAGCCCAGGTGTCAATGCGAAATCAATCAGATGATGTTCTTCTCCGTATGGATGGAATTGTGAAATGTTACGGGGACCTGGTCGCCAATGATAACGTGGATCTGCACCTGAATGCGGGTGAGATTCTGGCGGTTATTGGCGAGAACGGCGCGGGGAAAACAACGTTAATGAAGATCCTTTACGGGCTGGAACAGCCCGAAAGCGGTACGATTTGGCTTAAAGGAGAAAAAATCCGTGTTCGGGATACGGCCCACGCGATCGCAAATGGGATCGGCATGGTTCAGCAGCATTTCATGTTGTTTGATCCGTTCACGGTGACCGAAAACATCGTATACGGGAAAGAACCCCGCCGAGGTCTGTTTTTTGATATTGACGGAGCAAACCGGATGGTTTCCGACCTTTCGGAAAGGTATGAACTGCCGGTGAACCCCGTAGCCAGAATCAAAGGAATGCCGGTGGGGCTTCGGCAACGGGTTGAAATTTTGAAAGTGCTTTATCAGAATGCTGAAATTATTATTTTTGACGAACCGACAGCCGTGCTGACCCCGCAGGAAGTTAACGAACTGCTGAAAACGATGCGGCAGCTTGCCTCCAATGGAAAAAGTATCATCATCGTTACTCATAAACTGAATGAAGTGATGGGCGTTGCTGACCGGGTGATGGTCATGCGGAACGGAAAGCTGATTGCTGATCTTCCTGTACGGGATACCAGCATTGAGGAACTCTCTTTTATGATGGTTGGGCGTCGTCTCATCGAGTCCGCCATCCCGGAAATTCCGCCGGGGAAAAAAGTCCTGGAAATTGAGAATCTCTGCCTTAACGGGACGGGCTCCGTCCCGATTCTGGACCGGGTTTCGCTGCATGTTGCAGCGAATGAAATTGTGGGAATTGCGGGTGTCTCGGGAAATGGGCAATTTGAATTGGTTCAGACAATTCTGGGATTAATCGAGGCGGACAGCGGAAAGATTCAGGTCGGCGGGCAGGATATCTTCAACCATCCTGTCAGATCGGTCCGCGATTCCGGCGTCGCAATGATCCCGGAAGATCGTTTCATCTGGGGATCGGCTGCTCAGGCAATGGTCGTTGAGACAGCGATTATGGGCCATTATCGGAAGCAGGAATTCTCGAAGAAAAATTTTTTGCAGATCAAGAAAATCCGATCTTTCGCCTCAAAAATTGTGAAGGAATTCAATGTCAAAGCGGACAGCATTTTGCAGAAAACGGGCTCCCTTTCCGGAGGAAACGCCCAGAAACTGATTGTTGCCCGGGAGATGACGCAGCAGACGCCGTTATTGGTTGCCTGCGAACCGACACGCGGCATTGATATCGGCGCGATCAATTTTATTCATGACCGGCTGATTGAAAAGCGGTCTGAGGGTGCGGCGGTTCTGCTGGTATCCAGTGAACTATCTGAGATTTTGAAATTATCCGATCGTATTTATGTGATTTACAACGGGAGAATTAACGGCGAGTTTTTGCGTGGTAAGGTGAACGAAGAAGAACTGGGGCTGCGGATGGTCGGGAGTATCAAGAATGAACTTCAATAAACTGAAAAAGAACCTTCATTTTCTAACGCCGCTGGGGCAGCCGGTTCTGGCGATCGGGCTGGCACTGATTGTCGGCGCGGCCGTAATTATCGCAACCGGGGAATCCCCGCTCAAAATCTATGGCATTATGCTCAAAGGCGCTTTCGGCAGCAAATATTATCTTCTGACGACGCTTACCCGGGCAACTCCGATCATTATTACCGGGCTTGGTGCGGCAATTTGTTGGAGTTCCAATTATATGGGGATCGGCGGAGAGGGCCAAATGATCATGGGCGGTTTTGTCTGCGCAGTGGCATGCGTGCATCTGCCCGGCCCTTTATGGTTTAAACTGATTGCCGGCGTGATCCTGGCGCTGGCCGCCGGTGGGGCGTATTCGCTGCTTTCAGCCTGGCTGCTGGATAAATTTAAAATGTCGCTGGCAATTTCAACCTTGATGTTGAATTATGCGGGCGCTTATATTGCCATGCATTTTGTTCAGAACGTCTTTCTGGATAAAAGCGGCGACGCAAAACTGGTTCAAACCCAGATGATTGATGAAGCCATTCAGCTTCCCCGCATCCTGTCGGATCAGAAACTTCATTGGGGTTTTGGCATCGCAGTGTTAGCGGTTGCCGCAACCTGGTTTTTGATGAACCGGACTGTGTTTGGCTATGAAGCCAGAATGAGCGGTTACAACATTGATTTCTGCAACTACGGCGGGATAAGCAGCCGGAAAATCATGTATAGCGTGCTCATTCTGAGCGGCGTTATCTGCGGTCTTGCCGGCGTTATTGAAGTTTTGGGCGTGAATTATCGTTACGTCCATAACACTTACGTGTCGGCCAGTTATGCCTGGATCGGGCTGAACGCCGCGCTGATTTCCGGATATAACCCGATCGGAATCCTTTTGACTTCCATCATCCTTGCCGGCATTTCCACCGGCGGCGCGGCTATCGCCCGTTCAACAAGTGTTCCGCTTGAAATTTCAAGTATTATCCAGGGGTGTATTACGCTGTTTATCTCGGCCCGGATTGTCATTCGTTTCCGGCGCGGAAAGAAACCTGTTCCCGCGCCGCTGAACGGCGGTTCCGCCGGACGGATCGTTTCGGATCCGGAAGGAGGTGCTGCGGTATGATGTCCGATGCGAATTACCTTTCGGTCGTGTTTAATTCAACAATCCGGATGATGACGCCTATTCTGTACGTCGCGCTGGGTTCCGCGCTCTGTAATCGGGTTTTTATTTTCAATATCGGGCTGGAAGGAACCATGCTGACCGGTGCTTTTGCCGCGATTGTCGCGAATTATTATACCGGCAGCATTCTTGTCTCACTGCTGGCGGCGATGATTTCAGCAATGCTCGTTTCCTGGGTGGCGGGCATATTTATGGTTAAATTCAAAGGCGCCATGCTGGTGGTCGGTGTTTCGATTAATATGCTGATGGCGGGACTGACCACGTTTCTGATGCAGACAATTTTTGGCGTCAAAGGCGCTTATGTGAGTACGGATCTGGTCAGTCTGCCGAAAGTGGACGTAAGCTTTCTGGGCCGCTGGCCGGTTTTGCAGACCATGTTCAGTTCGTTGACGTATCTGGACCTGTTTGCCTTTGTGCTGGCTATCCTTCTTTACTTTTTTCTGTTTAAAACGGTAACCGGTTTTCACATGCGCTCGGTCGGAATTAACAAGACTGCGGCGACCAGCCTCGGGATCAACGCGGACCGGCTGCAAATCGGCACCATCGCGTTTTCCGGCATTGGCGCCTGTCTGCTGACAATGGGCGGGGTGACCATGTTTGCGCAGAATATCACAGCCGGACGCGGTTTTATTGCTATGGCGGCCGCGACGCTGGGCGCGGCGCATCCGCTGGGTGTGGTTGTCGGCAGCGGCTTTTTTGGCTTTGCGCAATCAATGGCGAATATGCTTCAGAACTCCGCGATCAGCAGCCAGCTGACCATGGCGCTGCCTTATCTGGCGACCATTTTGGCGCTGGCGATTTATAATTTCACACAACACCGTCGTTAAGACCGGCAATTCGGATTTTGGAACTGCGTTAAAGTCGGGATGGCGCTCCATCTTCCCGAGATAATCCGGATTATGTACGATCGAACAAACAGACCAGATTTACGAAAAGGCATCCGGTTCACCGGAATAAGTATTTTAAAAAGAGACCCTTACGGATTTCCGAAAAAAAGGAGAAGTTGCCAATATGGAACCTGATTTTGGCTATTACAGCAAAAGTGCCGATTATATAAAAGAACGGATTGATTTTGTCCCTGAAATCGCGATTGTTCTGGGAACCGGGCTGGGCGGATTATCCGATGAAATTGAGAATCCGGTGGCCATACCTTATTCCGAAATTCCCAATTTTTTAGTCTCAACCGCACCATCTCACGCCGGAAAACTGATCCTGGGAACGCTGGCGGGCAGAAAAGTGGCCTGTATGTCCGGCCGTTTCCATTATTACGAAGG
>CALAEB010000214.1 GCA_937890875.1 uncultured Anaerolineaceae bacterium
AACACCATCGCGGCCCGGTATTTCTCTCCATTGGAGGAAATTCTTGTCGCGGTCGGCAAGTTCAGCGGCGGAACGCAATACAACATCATTCCTGCCGAAGCGGTTCTGGAAGGAACCATCCGTTATTATGACAAAGAAAACCGCAGCCAGGCCATGCAGGCGATCCGGGAAATCGCGGTGAACACCGCCGCCGCCTGCCGGACCTCCGCAAAAGTGGCTTTCGAAGAATTCACCCCGCCGACAATCAACGCGCCCGAAGCAGCTATCCTCGGGCAGGAGACGGCAGCAGGAATTGTCGGAGCGGAAAACGTGATTTCAGAGCCGCTGAAGGCGCTGGCCGGGGATGACTTTGCGTTCTATTCGGAAAAAGTCCCCGGGCTTTATGCCAAAATCGGGTCCGCCGACCCCAACCGCCCGGAGACGCAGCATCCGCTGCATCACCCAAGTTTCGACATCGATGAGCGGGCGCTGGCCATCGCGGCTGAATTTTATGTGCGGTATGCGCTGCAATATCTGAATGCAGGCGGCGAGGTCTGATCATCCACGCGTTCGGCCCTTTACGGGCATACGCTTCCGGATAACAGCGCATCTTTTATTCTGCCCTGCGCAAATATTCCATCGGATGATATACCGGTCAGCGGCACGAATCCCATCGCGGGAACGCTCTGCCTTGCCATATCCGCACGAATCGATGACGTCAATTTTATTTTTCGTCCCGCAGGATCATCCTGAATCGCCAAAAATAGAATCGACAATCCGTCTGAAAAGGGCATCTATCCGAATTCCTGAATTGTAACAACCTGCCTTGACGAAACGCATTATTTTCTTATAATTCCTCATATGTTAACCTGTAATAGCTATCTTTTTGGATTCATGTGCATGTGTACCCGGCGAGGAATTTCCGCTCCGAACAGTTATGGTTGATGTTCTCTGAGAATCAGACAAGCTGACGAACGGAATTCCTCGTGATTTTATCGACTGAGAAGTCCGTTCGTTTTTTGTTTAAACAGGGTTAAGACAGGATTGGGTCGTACAAACGGGGGACTTCGCAAAAAAATCGAAGGAGAAATGATGAAACAAAAAAAAATTTTAGTTGGTATTTTGGTTCTTGCTGCAGTCCTGGCCAGCAGCGTCGTGGCGTTCGCGCAAAGCGAAGGCGCTTCCATCACGATCGGCATCTCAGTTGAACCGATCTCCCTGGATCCTGCCGGTGGACTTTACATACCGGAACAATTTCTTATCCAGCAAATTTTCGATCCGTTGATCGCGGCCGATCCGGAATTAAATCTGCATCCCGCGCTTGCGACAAGCTGGGAAGTCAATGATGAAGGGACCGAGTTCACATTTACCCTTCGCGATGACGTGACCTTCCATGACGGGACAAAATTCACCGCGGAAGCAGTGAAAGTTTCCTTTGATCGGGCAGCCCAGGGAACCACACCGGCCGCAGCCGCGCCCGCGATCCTGAGCGATTATATCGAAACCGAAGTCGTCGACGACACAACGGCCATCGTCAAGTTTGCCACACCGCACGCCACCTTCCTGCAGGATTTATCCCGGCCGTGGCTGTTCATCTCATCCCCCGCAGCTATTGAGGAATATGGGGAAGATTACGGACAGAACCCCATCGGGAGCGGTCCGTTCATTCTGACAGAATGGGCAGCGCAGGATCATATTACGGTGGCCAAAAATCCCGATTACAACTGGGGTCCCGAATTTTACACACACACCGGCCCCGCAGTGTTAGACGAAATCACTTTCCGCTTCCTGCCTGAAGCCGCAACCCGCCTGGCCGCTTTCCAATCCGGTGAAGCAGCCATTGTGCAGGATCCCTCTTATCTGGAAACTTCACAGCTCGCAACGGATCCCTCCGTTCAGGTGTTCACTTTTGCCGCGCCGGGGATGACCTCCCATCAAATGATTAACGTCGAAAAGGCGCCGACCGATGACATCAACGTCCGCAAAGCGCTGATTTACGCCGTCGATCAGGAGACAATCTCCCAGATCGCTTTCTATGGCCTGCAGCCCGCTGCGCACAATGTGATTTCACCCACCACCTGGGCCTTCAACCAGGAAGCGAACGACCTGTATCGCTACGATCCGGAAAAAGCGGCTGCATTGCTGGAAGAGTCCGGCTGGGTGGACAGCAACGGTGATGGCATCCGCGAAAAAGATGGCGTCAATCTGCATATCGAATATCCTGCGCTCCCGGCTTATGAAGAAGCTTTCATGGAGCTGCTGGCATCCTATCTGCAAAACGCCGGATTCGAAGTCAACATTACAAAATTGGACGACGCGGGCATTTCCGAATTCGGTGCGGCCAATAAGCACAACATCCTCAACATGGGCTGGATCAGCCGGGATCCTTCCGTCCTGAGTTATGTCTATGACTCGGCGAACATCGACGGCGGAAACCAGTCCAGCTACACCCGCTTCCGCAGTGACAGGCTGGATGAGATTTTGGAGACCGCTCCGCAGACAATTGACGAAGAAGCTCGCAAAGCGCTGTATGAAGAAGCGCAGGCAATCATCATGGAAAATGCCATCGCGCTGCCGATCCATTCCTATGGAAGCGTGTATCTGGCCGATGCCAGCGTGGCAGGATTCCGGTTCGATTCAGAGGGGTTCCCTTATCTGTATGAAATTTCATTAGCAGCCGAATAAGCTATGTGGCAATATCTCGGGCGCAGGCTGCTTACATCATTATCGGTGTTGATCGGGGTATCCATTTTCACTTTTCTGATGCTCCATTTTGTACCGGGTGACCCTGTCCATGCACTTTTAGGAAGACAGGCAGTCTCGCCCGAGAGACTCGAAGAAATCAGACAGGAATTGGGATTTAACGATCCCATTCCTGTTCAATATTTGAACTACATCACGGATGTTTTACAGGGGGATCTGGGGCGGTCCCTGAAAAATAACCGCCCCGTTTTGGATTCAATTCTCGAACAATTTCCCAGCACGCTGCAGTTAACCGTCGCCGCGCTGATCATTTCCAGCCTTTTCGGAATCATTATCGGATCCCTTAACGCGGCTGTCCATAACACCTGGCTGGACAAAGTTCTCTCGGTTCTGACAATCAGCGGTATTTCAATCCCCTCGTTTTTTTTTGGTTTACTTCTGATCCTGTTTTTCTCCGTAAGACTTAATTGGCTGCCCGCAACAGCGAAAAGCAATGATCCGAAAGGGTTGATTCTGCCGGCGATCACCCTGGCTGTCGGCGAAGCCTGCTGGCTGGCGCGCTTGGTCCGTTCCAGCATTCTGGAAGAAATGAACAAAAGCTATCAATGGACAGCCCGCGCAAAAGGTGCCAGCGAGCGCACAATTATGGTGCACCATGTGATCCGCAATTCGCTGATCCCGATTGTCACCGCAATCAGTCTCCAGTTTGTTTATCTGATGGCAGGCTCCGTCGTCGTCGAATCCATCTTTGCCCGGCAGGGAATCGGGCGTTTGGCGGTCACAGCGATCCAAAACCGTGACTTCCCGTTGGTTCAGGGCACCGTTTCGTTCATTGCCGTTATCTATGTATTGATCAATACGATAACCGATCTGATCTATGCGGTTGTAGATCCAAGAGTAAGGCTGAAATGAACGAAATACGAAGAACCGAACAAGACCTGCCCGCGAAACGGCGCTCGGCCTTTTCTCAGCTCATCCATAATTTTAATTTTGTATTCGGGACAATTATTCTGCTGATCCTGATCCTGATATCGGTATTCGCTCCGGCGCTGGCAACGCATGATGTCAACACAGCCAACCCGACACAAACCTTCGTACCGCCCGGGCTGGGAAGACTGATGGGAACCGATAATTTCGGGCGGGATATATGGTCCAGATTTGTGTATGGCGGCAGAATCTCGCTGCTGGTCGGGCTGGTCGCAATGATCATCGGGATGTTTTTCGGCTCACTGTTAGGGATCATCGCCGGATTTTACGGTTCATGGATCGACAGTGTTTTAACCTGGATCACAGAGGTGCTAATGGCCTTTCCCGGTATGCTCCTGGCGTTGTCCGTCATGGCGATTCTGGGCCCCGGCATTACCAACGTCATGGTGGCAGTGGGCGTCGGCTCCATCCCTTCTTTCATGCGGATGGCAAGAAGCTCCGTGCTGAAGACACGGGAACTGGACTATATTGACGCGGCCCGAACCATCGGCTGCACCGACTTTCAGATCCTTTTCAGGCATATCCTGCCGAACATCCTGCGTCCGTTGATCGTGCTGGCCACCCTCGGGATCGGAGGCGCCATTCTGGAAGGCGCATCACTGAGCTATCTCGGCCTCGGCGCACAGCCGATGACGCCGGAATGGGGTTCGATGCTGTCGGCAGGCCGGGCCTTCCTCAATAATGCCTGGTGGGTCAGTGTTTTTCCCGGTATCGGCATTTTCCTCGCCATTCTCAGCATCAATATGATCGGCGAAGGATTGGGCGAAATTCTGGACCCGATGACAAGATAACCGCCGGGCAGATTTCGTTCAGCCTCAAAGCGGGGAACAAAAACAGGTTCTTTTCGCAGCAATCTGTCGAAAAGAACCGAAAATTCAAAATACAAACAGAAAGTTTACTTTTTACGGTTATTTTTCCGGAATACTCCGGAAAAATAACTTCGCGCGGAACAAAAATGAAAAAACTGATCGTCAACGGGCATATTTTAACCATGGATCCGGCACTTCCGGAAGCGGAAGCAGTTCTGATTGAAAATAACCGTATCCTTGCCATCGGGAGTACGGCTGATTTGAAAACCGGATTCGCTTTCAGCGGCGCCGAACTGATTGACGCCCAAAAAGCTGTGATTGTTCCCGGCTTTGTCGACGCACATAATCATCTCACGATGATGGGCGTCCAAAAATTTGAGCTGGATTTGAGCGGATTGAAAGACCGGGCACTGATTCTTGAAAAAATCCGCCGGGAACACCTCACCAGCCACCCGGCAAAACCGATCATCGGGATTAATTATGAAATGGAACACCTGCCGAAAGGGCAGCAGCTGACGGAAAGCGATCTGATCCAGGCCGCGCCGGACCGGAGCATCCAAATTTCAGACCGCAGTTCTCATATGTCCGTCACCACCCGGCAGACGTTAATCCACGCCGGGATCCAGTTAATACCGAAAGATTGCTGCAACTGTTCAGCGCCATGCCCGCTGCCGGGTGATTTCACCGGTGAGGTCTGCGGCTGGACCAATTTTGCGCTGCGCAGTTTCATGCAGGCCGAACTGCGGAATCCGCAGACTCTTCGAACGGCGTGGAAATGCGCGGCGGCACGCGCGGCGGCACGTGGAGTAACTTCCATTCACGCCATTGTCAATGAAAAAGAGATGGACGGTCTGATCTCCTTCCGGGGAGACCTGCCGGTTGACCTGCGGATCTATACCGAGACGAAAAACGTACAGGCCGTAAAAGCAGCCGGATTGAGACAAATCGGCGGATGCGGCAGCGTTATGCTGGATGGCGACACCGGTCCCCGTACCGCCGCATTCCTGGAACCTTATATTAACCAGCCTGAGACCAGCGGCCAGCTGTATTATGCAGATCAGGAATTATACGATTACATCTGGGAAGCGCATTCCGCCGGGCTTCAGGTCGCGCTGCACTGCGTCGGTGATGCCGCCTCACTGCAGATGCTGAACACGATCGAGAAAATTCAGCAGCGCAGCGGGAAAAAACTGCGCCACCGCATTGAACATTTCGAATTCGGCACACCGGAACAAATGCAAAGGGCCAAATGCCTGGGAGTCTGCATTTCACTCCAGCCCGCTTTTAATTATTTCTGGGATCATACCACCTATGTTGAGCAATTGGGAGAAGAACGCGCGATGATCGCCGATCCGATCAAAAGCGTTTCCGCACATGGGCTCCCCATCGGTTTGGGCTCCGACTGCGGTGTTACGCCCTGCGATCCGCTGTTGACCGTCCACAGCGCGGTCAACCATTCCCGCAAAGAAGAACGAATCTCACCGGCGGAAGCGCTGTATTATCACACAATGGGCGGGGCTTTCCTTGGTTTTGAAGAGCAGATCCGCGGCAGCATTACGCCCGGGAAACTAGCCGACCTCGTTTTTCTCGAGGCAAACCCGCTGGAAATCGGAGCGAAAGAAATCAAAGACATTCCGGTGAAGATGACCATCGCCAAGGGTGAAATCGTTTATTCCGATTCCGGCTGGTAAGCAATTATCCGTGAGAAGAATCTACGCCAGCAATTTTACAGCTTCAATATATGCGGAAATCCCCTGCGCCACGTGCTTGGCTTCTTTCATCGCCAGCACCACTGTGGCCGGACGATGCACCACATCACCGCCGGCGAAAACACCTTTCCGCGTCGTCATCCCATAAGGTCTGTCTTTCACCACAACATAGCCGTCCTGGTCTACATCAATACCGTATGTTGTGGAAACAATGCGGTTGGCAGGCTGGGAGCCGACCGCCAGAAAAACTTTTTTGGTGGGGATAATTTTTTCTTCACCTTCCGTCAGGACTTTCACTCCGGTCAGTTGCCCGTCTTCACCGAGATAGGCAGTCGGGCTGGTTTTCCAAACAAATTTCACTCCCTCAGCTACCGCCGCGTCATATTCAGCCCTCAGCGCCGGTGCGCCGGCTTCATCCCCCCGATACATCACGGTCACGGTTTCCGCACCCAGCCTTATCGCGGTGCGCGCGGCGTCCATCCCGACGTTACCCGCCCCGATGATGATCACATCCTCGCCTTTTTGAATCGGCACTTCTTCACGGCTCAATTGGCCGCTGGTATACAGATAATGCATCCGCAGAAGATAGGAGGAATGGATCACGCCGTCCAAGTCTTTCCCCGGAATATCCAGCATTTTCGGCCTTGCCGTGCCGGAACCGATGAACATTGCGTCATATCCATCCGCAAACAGCTCGTCCACGGTAATGGTTTCGCCTATAATGCAATTATTGACAAAAACGACCCCCATCATTTCAATCCGGGCGATCTCTCTCCGGACAACTTCCTTCGGCAGCCGGAAAGACGGAATTCCGTATAGCAACACACCGCCCGGTTCCGGCATCGCTTCGTATACCGTAACTTTATATCCGATCTTTGCCAGATCTCCGGCCACCGTCAGGCCCGCAGGTCCGGAACCGATCACGGCGACTTTGCCATGCGTTTTCTGCGGGACTTTATCCAGCGGGATTTCCATTTCAAAAGTAAAATCCGCGATAAACTGCTCCAATTTCCCGACTTTGATGCCTTTTCCGGCCTTGTGCATGATGCAGTGCCCTTCACACTGCAATTCATGGGCGCAGACCCGGCCGCAAACCGCCGGCAAATTACTTTTCCGCGCGATAATCTCTCTCGCCTCACCGATATTTCCGCGTCCCAGCGCGGCAATAAATTCCGGAATATCGTTGGAAATGGGGCAGCCTGTCACACATTTCGGACTTTTGCAGTTCAGGCATCGATTCGCCTCTGCAATTGCGTCTTTTACGCTCAGGCTCTCACTTCTTCCGGGAAACAAAAAACGATCATCCATCCGTCTTTCTTCCTTTCAGCATAGGATTAGGATTCGTTATGAAAAAAGTATGATGGCATTTGGAATGCCAATTCACTAATTTACGTCTTGTGGGTGCCCGTTTCGGCATTTTTTGTATCTTAAATATCATTATTAATGATAACGCATTTTTTAACAGATCACGGATTTTTTATCAACGATTCGAATATGGAAAAAATTCTCATAGTTCAAATCACGTTTTTGGGCATAGATTTCCAGCAATTCGAAATACGAAGGGGGTTCCGTTGTTTTATCCGGAAGGATTTTCAAATTTTAAATCCCTGACGGATTCCTCAAAATTCGAAATTGAGTTGGAGTATCAAAAAAATAACAGGAGATAGGAGCAAAAAGGAACTTACGGCTGCGGGATTAATTCTAAAATCATGGCGCAGCGAATTCAATCCGGCGATGATTGCTGGCGATGTTCAATATACGAGAGATAAATCACGATCGAACCGGCCACGGCCGCGTTTAACGATTCAATCTTCCCTCTCATCGGCAGCCGAATAATTTCATCGCATTGCCTGCGGGTCAGGTTCCTCAGACCATCCCCCTCGCTGCCGACCACAATCGCCAGTTTGCCGCCCAGCCGTTTCGGTTCCACCATTTTGGAATCAGCTCCGCCATCCAGGCCGACCACCCAGACGTCCCGGTCATGCAGTTCGTTGATCGCCTGTCCCAGATTCATCGAAGCGACCAGCATATGCTCTGTCGCCCCGACCGACGCATGGACAACAGCCGGCGTAACTCCCGCGGATCTGGCCAGAGGAATGACGATGCCATGTATTCCGGCCGCTTCAGCACTGCGGATCAGCGTGCCCAGATTTTGCGGGTTCTGCAGCACATCCAGCAGTAGAACAAACAAGGGCTCGTTTTTCTCATCCGCACGGGAAAAAATATCCGGCAAATCCGCATAAGGATAGCCGCTGACCTCTAACGCCACCCCCTGATGGTTTTCGTTCAGTGAGTCCAGCTGTTTGCGGCGAACAAAAGCCGGCGTAAGCTTCCGCTTGCCGGCCAATTCCACAATTTCAGCCAGTTTTTCTTTGATCTCCGCACTGTCCGCGACCAGCAAACGAAAAACATCCCGGCGCCGGGCGGCAAGCACTTCATAGACCGCGTTCCGGCACGTGATCCACTCTTTCACAGCGTTATCCGTTCTTGCCCCAGTGCCAGACCGTGCCTTCTTTGGAGTCTTCCAGAATCACACCCTGAGCGGCTAACTGGTCGCGGATCTGGTCCGCCAGCGCCCAGTTCTTTAACTTCCGCAGTTCAAGGCGCAAATCAACCAGCATCTGAACAAACGGATCAGCCGCTTTTCGACTGCCGGAATCTTCCCCGTCCGTCAGCGTCAATCCGAACACATCTGTCAATTCCCGCAGCAATTCCTGACCCGGCAGCAGCTCTTCCGCAGTTGCGCCTTCGTCACGAGAATAATTGATTACGCGGATCAGTTCAAAAATTTGGCCCAGCGCACCGGCGGAATTAAAATCGTCATCCATCGCATTGGTAAACCCTACCCGCGTCAGCGCAATCTGAGACGCCAAAGCATCCAGGACTTCCCGGGATGCGCCGGCCGCGCTTGCCTCCGCCGGACGCAGACCAAATCGAATCCGTTCCAGCGCTTTTTCCGCCTGGGATAAAACATCTTCGTTGAAAATGATCGGATTGCGATAGGCCGAGTTCAGAATCAGATAACGGAAAGCGTCCGCACTGTGCTGAGTCAGGAATTCATCAATACTGATAATATTCCCGATCGATTTTGACATTTTTTCGCCGCGCAGCTGGAGCATCCCGTTATGCACCCAGTATCGCGCGAAACGTTTCCCGGTCAGCGATTCACTCTGCGCAATTTCATTTTCATGATGTGGAAAGATCAGGTCATTCCCGCCGCCGTGAATATCGATGGATTCCCCGAAATAATGCAGATTCATCGCCGAACATTCGATATGCCAGCCCGGACGTCCCGGACCCCATGGGCTTTCCCAGGCCGGTTCTCCCGCCTTCGCGCTTTTCCATAAAGCAAAGTCCATCGGGTCTTCTTTCCGGTCGTCCGCTTCTTTCCGCACGCCTACACGCATATCATCCAGATTTCTTCCGGACAATTTCCCGTAATTCGGATCTTTTCGCACCCGGAAATAAACATCCCCTTCCAACGGATAGGCATATCCTTTGGAAATCAATCCCTCCACCATCTCGATGATCTGATCGATTTCATGGGAGGCCCGCGGGTTAATTGTCGCCGGTTTGATATTCAGATCCGCCATATTTTTTTCGAAATCTTTAATATACCCTTCGGCAAGTTCAAACGGATCTATGTTCATTTCGTTCGCGCGCCGGATGATCTTGTCATCCACATCGGTAAAATTCATGGCGAATTCGACCGTATATCCCCGATATTCCAAATAACGGCGGATAATATCAAAAACCAGGGCGGACATTGCGTGCCCGATATGCGCCTTGTTATAGACCGTGGGACCGCAGACATACATCTTTACTTTACCCGGTTCCAGGGTCTCAAACGGTTCTTTTTTTCGGGACAGCGTATTATAAATCTGGATGCTCATCGCCTACCTCCTGTTTCTTTATCCTGCCGCGCAAAAATCATTCTGCCCGCAGCAGTCTGCAGTATTTTCGTCACCACAACACAAATATCCTGGTTCAGGAAACTCCGCCCGTTTTCGATAACGACCATCGTTCCGTCTTCCATATACCCGACGCCCTGATTATGCTCTTTCCCCTCCTGAATCACCTTAATCCAGAAAGTTTCGCCGGGAAGTATGATCGATTTTACTGCATTCGCGAGATCATTGACGTTTAATATGGCAACGCCCTGCAAATCCGCCACTTTATTCAGGTTGTAATCGTTGGTCAGAATTTTACAATTCAACTGGCGCGCCAAAACCACCAGTTTTCCATCGACGTCTTTCACGCCGTCGACTTCAAGGTCACTGATCTTCACTTCGACATTCGGTTCCTTTTGCAGCTGAGCCAGCACTTCCAGCCCCCGCCGCCCGCGCTGGCGCCGCAGACTATCCTCGGAATCGGCAATATATTGAAGTTCCTGCAAGATAAAACGGGGAATGATAATTGTGCCCGGAATAAAACCGGTATGCGCAATTTCCGCAATCCGGCCGTCAATAATTACGCTGGTGTCCAAAAGGACATTTTTCTGTTGCCGGGTAAGCTCTTCGGATACACGGTGCTTTCTGCCATCCGGGGCCAAATTGGCTAACAGTGAATTAATTTCCTGATATTTTGCGACAGAAATTACAATGCCCAGATAGCAAAAGACCGCGCTGAGAATGGCGGGCATCAGCCGCCCTAACAGCCCCGGCAGGAAGGACAGCGGAATCGATATCAGCACCGCGCCAACCAGTCCAAGCAGCAAGCCAAAAAAGCCGGCTGTCAGGCGCGTCACTGAGGTTTTTTTCAGCACCGCGGTCAGTTTCATCAAAGGATAAACCGTAAAAATCGGCGTCAGAAGATAACCGAGAATCGCTCCGACCAGGCTGAATATGACTTCCGTTTGAATTTGGCTCCAGTAATTCGTGATAAACGCCGGCGCATACGATTTTCCGATCCAATACCCGGCAAAAGCGAATAAAAACAGCCCGATAATCCGAATAACCTGATAACCTTTCGGCATAATTCCTCCCAATTTCAATTCGAAACGATAATAATAGATTCTCTGCCGGAGAACCATTGTTCTGATACAGAGTCTTGTAAAAGACGATCCTGCTGTCAGTTTCCGCCGGAAAACACAAACCCCGGGCAGAAAAACAATAAACGGGGAGAAAAATCGAACTTTTTATCAGAAAGAAAGAATGAAACAACGAATAGATTAAGAATAATAGCTCAAAAATTATTGTGTTTTATTTTTCTGTATTCGATATTCCGCCAGCATTCCCCGCATCTGCAGCAATCTGGATGATGATCGTCGATTTTAAGCGCAACCATAATGCACCGTTCATCATAAAAACCAGGAAAGGCGCAAACAACTTCTCTCTTTCAAAATCCAAATTGCTTCTGTAATAGTATTCTATCGTTTTCAATCATATATCGCAGGTATACGATGGATGATTTCATAGTGACATTCTTCTTAAAAAACATCTTTTTCACGATAGCGGTCCAGATTCGCTCAAGCCGGTAAGCCGGCTGGTATGTTTGTTGAATCTGTAAAGCACGCTAAAACCGACCGCAGCGATCAGACAGCATAACGCGCCATTAATCCAGATCGATTGGGGGAAAAACCGGTCATAAAGATACCCGGCAAAAGCCGGGCCGATGCCATATCCCACAGGTTGAGCCAGGCTCATGATACTCATATACCGGCCTCTTGCATCAGCCGGGGATAGCCTTGCCGTCAGCGCAGACATGGTCGGCGTCATAATGACTTCCCCGACAGTCAGAACCGCCATACAAACGCAATACCACAGGACGCTCGGGATCAGGGCATAACTGCCAATCCCGACCATATAAAATAACGCGGAAAACACCATCGTTTTAAACGGATGAACCTGTCTGGTGAGCCGCATCGCGGGCAGTTGGAGAAATACGCACAGCAGCGCGTTTACCGTAAACACATAACTGACCTGATTCTCCATAAAGCCATAGGTTTCGCGGCTATAGAGTGACAACAGATTAAAAACGACCGAGGAACCCATAAAAATCACGCTCATCATCAGAATGGACACAATAAATGTTTTATCCCGAAAAACAACAGCATAACTCGTCCGGATATTTTTCCCGCCGGTCTCCGATTGGTGACCCGGGATTAACGTCTCTTTAATTGTCAGCAGTGAGATGACGAAAGAAATCGCATAACCGACAGCCGCAGCATAAAAAATCAGCCCATAGGAATGCGCGGCTAAAATCCCGCCGACAATCGGCCCGACGGCAAAACCGGCATTATACATCATCCGCAGCAGCGAATAAGCGTCCAAATGGTCGTCCGGATGGATCAGATCGGCAATCATTGCGTTCGATCCTACCGGATAAAAAAGATCCAGCGCACCCCAGACCGCCATCAGCAGCGCAAACTGCCAAAGAGAAGTTGCCGAATACATCAGGAAATAATAACAGGCACCGCCTAAAAGCGAGGCAAGCATCAATCCTCTGCGCCCGATCCGATCCGCGAAATTCCCCGCAACAAAAGAAGCCAGAATTCCGGAAAAGGATTTTAATGAGATCAGCAAGGTTGTCACGCGTAAAGGCAGGTCAAGCCGTTCCCGTAAAAATATATTCAAATAAGGCCAGGCCATGGAAGAACCGATCGAGAAAATCAATGATCCTGCCAGAATAACCCAAAACTGGACCGGAAATTTCCGAAACTTATAGGTTGCGCTCTGAAAAAAATTTTTCTCCATGTTTATCCTTTTACAGACTACCGCATGAAACTCATACTTAGTTTATCATAATCAGGGTTTACGAAAGCAGCACGGAACGGTGGCCGGCAATCACCCATATCGGTCTGTGTATCAAAAGGAGCGAACACTCGAAAAAGGGGCTTTCTGTTGTTTAAAAAGAACCTGCAGATTCCGAACAGCTGTCGAATTGCCGTACCATCACGTTTCCTCGGACAAATATGATAGAATTCTTTTTTGTAATCCGCAAACTTATAATGCGGATTACAAGATTCTGTCCGGAAACAGGGGTACATTATGAAAGAACATGTTCTCGTCACTGGCGCATGGCCTTATGCTAATGCTTATATTCATGTAGGAAATCTTACCGGCGCTTATCTTCCGGCTGATATTTTCACGCGCTACCAGCGGCTGAAAGGACGGGAAACACTCCTCGTATCCGGTTCCGACGCCCACGGAACCCCGATTACCGTCCGTGCGGACGCTGAAAATACAACGTCAGAAGCTGTCTATAAAAAATTCCATGAATCTTTTCTGGACATACAGCAAAAAGTCGGGATCACATATAACCTCTTCAGCAGCACCCATACCGAAAATCATTTCAAAGTATCTCAGAACGTTTTTCTCGCGTTAAAAGAGAACGGTTATCTGTACCAGTCCAGTGAAAAACAATGGTTTGCGCCTTCCCAGCAGAAATTCCTCCCGGACCGCTATGTTGAGGGGACCTGTTATATCTGCGGTTATGAAAATGCCAGAGGCGACCAATGTGACAAATGCGGGAATTTGCTTGACCCCGAGAAATTGATTAATCCGCGTTCGAAAATTGACGGATCAATCCCGATCCTGAAAGAGACGGAGCACTATTACCTTGACCTGGGAAAACTTCAGGACAACGTTGTCGAGTTCTTAAAAT
>CALAEB010000215.1 GCA_937890875.1 uncultured Anaerolineaceae bacterium
GCCAACATCTCCCACGAGCTGCGCACACCGATCGGCATTCTTCAGCTTCAGCTGGAGGCCATGCTGGACGGCGTATGGGAACCTTCGCCGGAACGGCTGACGACCTGCCGTGATGAAATTGCCCGGATGGGCAAATTAGTCAGTGATATCGAAAAACTGACAAAGGCCGACCAGGACGTTTTAAACCTGGACAAGCAGGAAACGGATCTTCTTGAGCTGGTACAGAAGGCGCTGAAACCCTTCCGCGCGGAAATCGAAAGTAAAAACCTGCATGTTTCCCTGCAGGGCGGTTCCGCGGTCATTCCCCTGGATCAGGACAAAATTTATCAGGCGCTGTTTAACCTGTTGTCGAACGCGGTCAAATATACGGAGGATAACGGAACCATCAGTATCGAAATTCTGAAAACACCCCGGTTTGTCGTTCTGCGCATCACCGACGACGGCATTGGCGTTGCCGAAAATGAACTTCCTTTCATCTTTGAACGGTTTTACCGCACCGATAAATCCCGCAGCCGCCACACCGGCGGAGCCGGTATCGGGTTGGCCATTGTGAAATCCATCGTGGAAGCGCACGGGGGAAAAGTCAGCGTGGAGAGCCAGCCGAATGCCGGAAGCTGTTTCGAAGTTGCATTGCCCCGGTCGTCTGCGCTGCAAAGCCGATAATCCTATGATCCGAATGCCAAAAGCCGGATTTCGGCAGCGGCACGATCCCTGTCTGGATAATCCAGCGCGAAACAATTTGCGCGGCCGTTTTTGGTATTTTTCAGCCAGCCCGGCAATTCCGCATGTTTGAAAATTGCCCCGTTCGACAACGGCTCCCAGGCTTCTACCAGGCTCTCATGCGCTTTGCAATAAGCCACCGTTTCCGTCTTTCATCATCGGATAAAATTCGTGATCACTCTGCTTTCTTCCTGCGGAAAGGGGACTGTTCCCTTGCCGGCAGCCACCACTTTCAGCAGCCACGCCATCGCCCGCGCATTCTTCCGCAGAGTCTGGATCCCTTCGCCGTCCTGAAGGACCTCATTTTCCACTTTTCCGTAAGCCGCCGTCCAATAGCTCGAAGGCGGGGTCACGATCTCCGCGAGCTCAAGAAAATGCCGCATCTGATCAACCACCTGCAAACCGCCCATGCGTCTGACGACAGCCACCGCTGTTCCGACCTTATAGCGAAAATACGATGAACTGGAATAGAACACCCGGTCCAGAAAAGATTTCATCGTGCCGGGAATTCCGGCATAATACGTCGGCGCGGCCAAAATCATCCCGTCCGCTGCTCGCATCTTTCGGATCGTCTCGTTGACCAGGTCATCCTCAAAAACGCACCGGTTATCTTCGGACTTCCGGCAGTAATTGCATGCGATGCAGCCGTGAATTCTCTGATCGCCAACCTGGATATCCTCCACCCCGATCCCTTCGCGTTCAAGTTCCGCTTTCATCACCGCCAGCGCGGCGGCAGTATTTCCGTCTTTGTGTGGACTTCCGTTAATAGCAACAACTTTCATCATTTAACCCTCCGAATTCCTGTTTCTGAATGGAGTGTACAGCCTGAAGTCAGCTCGAAGTCAACCCGAAACCATCAAAATCGGCAATTCGCATTTTGTCTTTTCCGCAGGGAAAAAAACAAGTTTATATCCATTGAATAACATCTTCCGCTGCCCGACGTGTTTTGGGACGGTGCGGCGCTTCCGCCCGATATCCAAAACTCACCATCACGGAGACGCCGAAATGTTCACGATCCAAAACGCCGGCTTCCGCCAGGACTTCTTCGACCCCGGCCCGGTTAAATCCTTCGATCGGACAGGAATCGACCCGCAGAAATCCCGCCACCGTCAGCATATTGCCCAGAGCGATATAAGTCTGCTTACAGGCCCAGTCGAAGATGGCCCGCTCGCCTTCCAACAGCTTGAAATCTTCTTTCTGGAAATTCTCGACGCGTTTCTTTCTCGGTTCCATCGCTTCCGGCATCATTTTTTGGACGTCCTGCATAATATAGTTAATATAATCCGCGCTGTAAATCAGATCGACCTTTTTCCGGGCGAGCAGAATCACAAAATGGCTGGCGCCATTAAAGCTGTTTTGCGCGCCCCAGGCGAGATCCCAAAGTTTCTTTTTGATCTCAGGATCCTGGAGAACAAGGAATTTCCAGGGTTCAAACCCGAACGAGCTGGGTGAAAGCCTGGCCGCTTCCATGATCGTGGCAAAATCTTCATCGGAAACAGTTCTGGACGGATCATACTTTTTACAGGCACTCCTGAATTGAAATGCGTCAAGGATCATTTGATTAATATTTTCCATTGTATTTGCACCTTTCAAAATGTTCTCAGAATTATTATAGTGCAATGCGCAGGAAAAATCTCCGGAGTCGGCGTCCGTCAGAAAAAAACAAACCGATAACATATCCGGCATGCCAACAGAAATTATGCATTATTTCAGGACCGTTAAGTTTTTCGTTGAGGCTGATCAGCAGCTTCTCCGGCCGTCAAAATCTTCTTTCCCTTCAGGAGCAAGGGGAAACCTGATCGTTTTTCCATCTCTTTTGGAGCGGTAAATCGCCGTAAACAATTCCACGGTCCGCCGCCCATCTTCAAGCGTAATCAGCGGAGATCGTTTTTCAATAATAGCCCGCAAAAAATCTCCCAGTTGCTGCCGGTGAAAATAATACAACGAATCAATGGTTGAAAAAAAGTCGGCATCTTCTCTTTTCCAAACAGAAAGCTTTTCGTTTTCCCCGTTAATAGTCCATATATCATTCACGGGAGGTTCAGTGATCGCAGATACACCTGCAATGAACATTGCCCCGCCATCCGTCTGAACACCGACCGACGCACCATTTTCGCCATGGATCCGAACGTTACCGAACAGTGCCGGATTCTGTGAGTTGCTGACAACGATATTTCCCAAAGCGCCATTTTTAAATTTAATGCATGCAATCGCAGTATCTTCAACTTCTAAGTCCGGATGATTCAATGTATCCCAATACCCAAACAATTCTTCGACTTCTCCCATATACCAAAGGAGTAAATCCAGCTGATGCGGCGCCTGATTAACCAATACGCCGCCGCCTTCGCCCTTCCATGTACCACGCCATGGATCACTCTTGTAGTAGGCCATATCCCGCCAACCCAACATATTCACTGTCCCTAATATGGGTTTTCCCAGTTTCCCTTCATCAATGGCATTTCGGATTCGCATTGAAGGCGGGTAGAAACGGCGCTGACAAATCGTTGTTCCGATTGTTCCGGCTTTCGTTACCGATCGGATAATTCTGTCACAATCATCAAGTGAGGACGACAACGGTTTCTCAACAGCAACGTTGAGGGCTAAATCAGCCGCTTCAACGGCTGGCTGGCAATGGACTGGATGCGGCGTACAAATACTTACAGCTTCAACGCCGGTTTCATCTACCATCTTTTTAATAGAATCAAAAGCTCTGACGCCATATTCTTTGGCAAAAATTTCGGCCCGTTCCAATTGGACATCGAAAACAGCGCAGAATTCGCTTTCCGCAAGCTTCGAATATGCTTTTGCATGAAAATGTCCGACTTTTCCGCATCCGATCACACCCGTTTTGACTTTTTTTGTCACAATATTCCCTGTCCTATCATGATTTCCCTGACTGTTTATCAGAGATTTGCAGCATTTATCACGGAATGAGCACGATCTTATATAAGCCCTTTTCGCGGTTATACAGACGATTAATCCATTCATTCCCTTCGGATAAAGGAACGGTTTTCGAAATCATGAAGTCAACATTGATTTTTCCTTCCGCTATAAGCTTCAGACATTGTTCATATTCGCCGGATGAAGCGCAGCTGCCAAAAAGGCTCTGCTGTCTGGTCACAACCCATTGAAGCGGAAAATCAATTGACCGGGCAAGGTTTCCGACCAGGATCACAGCGCCGTTTAACGCGGTAAGCTGCAGGCAGAAATTTACCGTTTTTGAGATTCCTGTCGCATCAAAGGAATAATCAACGCCATTCTGATCCTTGGTCTGAGCTAAAATTTTCTCAGCTGCATCCTCGTTTTGAGAGTTGACACAGAATGTTGCTCCGAACTGTTTCGCGATTTCCAACCTGGAATCGTCAATATCGACCGCAATAATTTCTCGAACGCCCATGGTTTTCACGACCTGCAATATTAAAAGGCCGATTGTGCCTATGCCGACAATCATGACGGCCGCATTTTTTTTGATTTCTGTTCGGGTAGCGGCATGATAAGCGATCGATAAAGGTTCAATCATCGCCGCCTGAACAAAGCTCACATTTTCCGGCAATAAATAAAGAACATGCTCAGGGACGACAACATACTCCGCAAATGCGCCATCCAATCGATAATCGTTGCATGATACGCCTAAAACACGGCGATTCTTACACAAATTGACATTGCCTGCCAGACACATCTCGCATTTCCCGCAAAAAATCGTTGAATCGAAAGTCACACGATCGCCGGCACGGTAATTGCGAACATCTTCCCCGCATTTTTCAACAATTCCCGAAGCCTCATGCCCCATGATAATTGGCGGTTTGCGCCTTCCGGTACTTCCATCCATCCCATGCACATCGCTGCCACATACTGCGCACGCTTTTACGCGGACAAGAACTTCATTGCGTCCGGGAACAGGCGTCGGATACGCTTTGTATTGGAATTTTTTATATTCTTCAAGAACCAGTGCTTTCATTTTTTCCTTCCCATAACGGCCGCCGGCATAATTTCTTTAATAGATCATCCAATGTTAATATTTAAAAATATTCTGCCTGAGCTGTTCAGTTCGTTTTACCAAATTTATCGGCAGATTTGTGCATATCCCTTCTTTCTTATAGGTATGACGAAATAATCAGCCGGCACGAACCAACTGAAAAACCTGAAGGGATATTCCTGCCGAATGTGATAAGAGAATATTATTCTATGCCGATTGTTCTTTTTCTTAACGTTTCACAACGCGCAATATAATCGGAATAACTGACGAGAGAAAACGCTTTCTCGATATCTTTTATCGTGCAATCAGATCTGTTGTTTGTTATCACGAAAAGATGTTCCTCAGTAAAAGCTCTGACAGTGACATCTTTCCCAAATTTTTCTTGAATCGTGAGAATTTTATCCATCTGATGATCCGTATGATAAACTTCACGGTCCAGATTCATCTCATAATAAGCAAGCCGGTTCCATCTGGATGTCGAAGCCAGCGTTTCCCCGGTTATATCAATAATCTTGCTATGATACGAAAAGACAGAAGAAACAATCGGGTATTGATGCCATTGCGCGTAAAGCGACAACGGATATCCGCCTTCATAAGCTGATATCCAACAGGCTAAATCGATGCCGGATTTTTCAAAATGCTCCCAAATCCTGCGCCAATTAAGATCAAAGCAAACGGCAACGCCAACACGGCCGAAATCCAAATCAAAAACAGGGATTGTATTGCCCGGAACAACGCCGTTGTTTATCTCAGATTCGACCGGATAATTTTTTGTGTAAACGCCTGAAAGCACGCCATCCCGGTTAAAAACCAACGCATCATTAGCGAAGTGATCCCCTTTTTGGATCAGAAGTCCTGCGACAAGATTATAGTTTCCCGCCTTTGCCATTTCGGAAAGGTATTTAACTGTCGGGCCTTCCATCGTTTCGGCATCTTCAGCGTATGTATCCGCCGATCTTCCTGCGCTTTTAAATGTCTCCGGCAAAAGCACGATATCCGGATAAAATTTCTCCGACGCTCTCAGGATAGAATCCGCCAAAGCGAGATTATCGCTGCAGGTTGGTATACGAAGATTTTGCGGAGGCGCCGTATTCTCCAACGTGGCAAGGGATGAAGTTAGAATTTTGATTATCTTTGACATAGTAACCTGCGGATCGATAGTGGAATCTGGAGGATGGCCATCAATACAGAATTTGGCCGTTTCCCATACCCTTCTGGAAAGACTCCGGAAAGAGACGAAAAAATCAAATTCCGGTCATCCCCCAAATTCCATTTGGGTTTATTTTCAGATTGTTACCAGCACATTTCGTACCATTGATCGATATTGTCAGCTGTGATTGGAGCTGTCGGAGCAAGAATCTCGTCTGCAACAACACGCTCCACGGAAATGTCGTATGCAGCGCGGACCGCATAGACCCCGACTAAATAACTCATCTGTAACGCTGTCCCGGCCATTTCACCGTTTTTAATAGCGGCACATGCGTCAACATTACCGTTTGTACCATAAATCGCAATTTCGCTATCGTAACCGGCTGCCTTGATGGATTCCACAACTCCAATCGCCATCGGATCATCAACGGCATAGACAATATCGATACCGGCAGGGAAACGGGTCAGCAAATCGGTCATCAAAGTCATGGCCTTATCTTTGCTCCATCCGGCCGGCTGGTCAGAAATTATCTCATAATTTACGCCGGCATCCGCCCATGCCTGCTGTGCTCCGGCAACCCGATTTACATAATCTGTTTGCCCCGGATTTCCGCCAATGATTACAACTTTCGCTTCCTTATCGCCGAATTTCTCAACCATCATTTTACCGACCGCATAACCCTGGTCAATACTTTGAGAGCCGACAAAAGCCCGGGTGTATTTTTTTCCCTCAGGTGCCACATCAGCGTTTTGAGTCAGAACCGGAATACCTGCTTCATAAGCTTTCTTGATCGGAGCGACCACAGCAGTTGGATCAATCGCATTCACGACGATCACATCAGCTTTCCGTGAAATACAATCTTCAATCATGGAAGCCTGCTTCTGCGGATCTGCAGCGGGATCAAAAAAGGTTACATCTGCGCCATAAATTGCCGCTTCATCATTCATTCCTTGTGTAATCGCGGTGATTGAAGGATGATCCGCATTATTATGCACAACGCAAATCTCAAGTTTGCCGTCAGCATCCGCCTGAACAGGGATGAAGACAGCCAAACAAACAACACACAAAACAAACAGGACTATACTCTTTTTCATCTTTACTCCTTTTTTCCTCGCCCGATTTTTTCAGGCAGGTTTAACTTATTCGCGTTTACCGTAGGACTGAAGCTGCAAGTTTCTTTTGATAT
>CALAEB010000216.1 GCA_937890875.1 uncultured Anaerolineaceae bacterium
CGCAGACACAATGGTTCGCCGTATCCAATGAGGTCGGGCAGGGAGTCGTGCCGGTTTACCCGTTGGGCCGGCTTTACCGGGATGTGCTCGGACGGGCCAATCAATTTTTGGCCGCGCAGGCGGGAACCGTCTATTGGATGATCGCCGGCATCCCGCAGAAGATCAAATAAGCCTGCCGTTCTCCAGACGGTATACGCTGCCCTCAACCGGCAGCACCTGCTGTGCGCCTTCAATCTTGATCTTTTCCGGCGTCAGGCTGTGCAGCGGCACGAGATAGCGCGGTGCAATCGTCTCCAGCAGATACTTCAGGTTTGCCGGTTCCGCATGTCCGCCGCAGCCGAGCGAGAGAAAAGGAATCCGCTGTTTTTCTAGAAAATCAAGCAGCTGGCGATAGGCCGGATCATAATCCCCCAGCGGAACGCCGTTGGTATGCAGGTAAAGCGGCGCACAGCGGGCAAAATCCAGCGTCTCCAGCAAATTCGCAAACGAAAGCTGGAGCCCATATTTTTCGGGCTCGGACTGAATCATTTCGCGGGGCACCCGCTTTCTCCCATCCGGAAAGGCTGTTTTTTCAAAAGGCGCATAGACCGGCAGTCCGGACATTCCGCAGCAGGCTTCCAGCAGGCAGGCCGTGTCCGGTTCCCAGACCATCTCCCGGCTGCACCGATCCATCAGTTCGGGCAGCCGGCGCATGCGTTCCAGATTCCGGTTGTATCCGTTCAGGAAAACCACACCTGTCGCCAGTCTGACCGCTGCCTCCACCGCTGTTAAGAGCTCTTGTTCCGTGTTATGCGTATTCTCCGTCTCAGGAGAAGGGATGACCGCATCGAAATCTGCGATAAAACTGACTGTCACACCCTCGCTGATGCAGACGTCCGCGCCGCGAACTGTCCGCACAAAGTTCAGGCTGTCCTCCCGGTTGAAACCATGCAGGCGAAAATCACCGGTGTAAACGATGCGCCCATCCGGCGTAACAATCTCAAACCCGCAGGCGCCCGGAATGTCATGATCGACGGCCAATGCCCGGAAACGGATATCGCCGACCGTCACCCAATCCGCATCCTCCAACGCCGTACAGTTGGTGTGCAGACGATATTCGAAATCCCCCAGTTCGCACAACGTTTGATAGATCGAGAAACTCTTCCGGGACATGAAAACCGGAATGGAATCATCCAGATACCCCAGTGAACCGGCGTGATCGATATGGATATGGGAGATCAGGAAAAAAACCGGCCGGTCAATCTTGTCATACGGGGCAAGTGGGAGGTCCCGCAGCGCTTCCCGATTATAAATTCCGTCGATCATCGGCAGCGCACCGGTACGCAGCGCATCATATACCATCGCGTCCGGGCGGACATTCACCGGCCTTTGCCAGGTTTCCAGTCCGGCTGATCCAAAATCAAACAGACAGCGCGCTGCCGGCGTGGCAATTTCAATCACCGTTCCGCCAATGGTACGCAGTCCGCGGTAAAAATGCAATTCGGTCATGTTTCAGTCTCCCGAACAGAATTATACAGGGTTTGCCGCAGTGTGTCATTCTGTGTCCGCCAGGCCTGCAATTCGGAACTTAGGCATTCCCTTTGAACTAAAGAGGCAAAGCTTATTTTGTTATTCAGAGAAGATTCCCAAATGCCGGATTGCTGCCGTAAAGTCAGGAATTCGAAATAAGTCCTCACCGTTCGGATCGCTGTTGATAAGAAGCAGAATCGTTTTAGAAAAGTTGCCCCGTTGAAGAAACGCATAAAAATCGTTTATGATTAGGATGAATTTTCACTCAGATTTCTTCGCCTGTGTTTCGCGAAATAAGCGTACAGGCGGTTTCAGGAAGGATAATACGCCGGGTGCTTACAACAAATACGCTCTCAGCAGTCATCGATCCGGAAAAGGAGGAGCAATATCCGATCCTGACCTGGGTCTGGCTTGGATTGCTTTTCCTGTTAGGCCTCATTTTATGGGGATATTTTCTGAACTTCGGTCAAATCCCGTTTGATTTTCATGACTGGGCGGAAGTCAACGCGCCGCGCATCGCCTTCCTGAAGGACGCCGTCACCAAAGGGCAGCTCCCGCTCCACATGCCGGACGCGTCAGCGCTGCGGGGAGTGACCGACCGTTTCATGGCGCTGCCGGATGTCATCCTGAGCCCGCAGGTTCTCCTGCTGAAATGGCTGAGTGTGGGCGATTTCATCCTGGTTCACACCTGGCTGCTGTTCGCGGCCGGTTTCTGCGGACTTTACGCACTGAAACGGCAGCTCGGACTTTCGCTGTTCAGCTTTACCTGGATCTTCTTTCTGTTCAATTTTAATGGGCACATCC
>CALAEB010000217.1 GCA_937890875.1 uncultured Anaerolineaceae bacterium
GGATGCAGCGATCAAAGATTTGCAGTCGCATGAAAATGGATGACCGGGAAGGAGTCAATTAATCGTGATCAGGAAGTTTGCCAACCGCTTTTCGAGCTACCGCTCCTCAGGGGATCCCTTTGCGGATATTGGTATCTCGTTTGCGACCGCATTCCTGGCAATCATTTTTTATTCCTTTTACCGCCAGCGGTTCGGTTTTTCGATTACCGTGCTTTCTCCGACTGTAACCGGTGTTTATTGGCAGTTTTTGCTGTTGTTTCTGATACTGGGGCTGGCACTTTTTTTCTTTTTCTGTGTGATCCTCCGCAGATCGGATTTATTGGATCTCATCCTTCTGGTTGGCAGCGTGGCTGTTTCCGTGCTGGTTGCCGGATTCAGCCCGCAATCGTTCGCTTTTTGCCTGGTTTTGTTTTTGCTGATGGGCATGTTGCTGAATTTTTATTTTGTCCACCGAAACCGGAGCCTTCTCACCTTTTCAAAAACAACTGCCTGGCTGGTTGGGGCCTTGACGCTGATTTATGTCCTTTCGGTCATTGCGCTTGCGTTTCTCAAGCATTGGAGTTTCTTTTCGTATGATCTGGACCTGGGGTATTTTGATCAGGTCTTTTATTCGATGACGCAATCCTTCAAACCAGTCTATACGATCATGGGCAGGCCGATCAATCATTTTCAGAACAACCACTTCTCTCCGCTTCTCTATCTTTTATTGCCTGGTTATCTGCTGTTTCCATCCGCGGAATACCTGATTGTGATCCAGGCCATTTTTGTCGGACTGGCTGTGATCCCGCTGTATCAATTGTGCACAGCCTACCGGCTTGAAAAGAAAGTCATCCTGTTGATCTGCGCAGCCTTCCTGCTCCAGCCGGGGATCATCGGCGGGCAGCTGTATGATTTTCATGAGAACGCGCTGCTGCCGTTTTTCCTGTTCGGGCTGCTCTATTTTCTGACGGTGCGCAATCGAACCGGCATTTTCCTTTCTCTGGTTCTGACGTTGCTGATCAAGGAAGATGCCGTGCTGTATACCATCGCGATCGGACTGTTTGAGCTGCTGCGGCCCGGCGGCTCAAAGAAGACGGCGGTTTGGATGATTGTCATTTCGGCAGTTTATTTTATGCTGGTCTCGAATTTGATATTGAACACCGCCTTTTTCCACAACCGTTATGAGAACCTGATCGACAGCGGTGCGGGCGGCTCTTATCTGGATATTGTCAAAATTCTGTTTACCAACCCGCTCTATCTGTTCACGCAAAGTTTCACGGCGGATAAAGTCTTATTCCTGGGGCTGATCTTTCTGCCATTGGCCTTGATCCCACTGGCAGGGCTGTGCCATCTTTCAGAAATTTCGCTGTTCCTGCCGATGGTCGCCATCAATCTGCTGCCGTCCTGGTGGCCGCAGTATTCAATCGATTATCAATATAATTTTGGCACGATCCCGCTGTTGGTGCTGATCTGTATCCGTTTTCTGGCTTCTCTGCGCAAGCCGCCCGTTCGGGTCATGCTCGCGGCGCTGATGACGGTCTCCGCATTGATCTTTTCGGTTTCGTTTCATATTGAAAAATATGATTATGTGATTCGCTATCGTGAACATCAGACCGAACTGCAGGCGATGGCGCTTGCGCTCGAAAAAATCCCTGCGGATGCCAGCGTATCGGCCGCGAGCCATATGGTGCCGCATTTGTCCGGGCGTGATGAAATCTACACCTTCGGCGTTAAAAATGATACGGATTTTGTTTTGCTGGATCTTCGCAGCAACGGCGTTTATGTCGGAGACACTTATCAAGGAGAAATTTTTTATCTGTCTGCGATTGAAGCGCTGCTGGAAAATCAGGGGTATGGCGTTGCGGATTATTTTGAATCCTGGTTTGTTTTATTGCAAAAAGATACTTCCGGGCCGTTGGATGAAGAAGTGAAAAACTTTTTGCAATACCGGATCCGTAAACTGCGCGGAGAATTCGACGGATGAACTCACTACCTGCTGCGCCGGAAATCCTCTATGTGCGGGTGGTTTTGTCCATTCCGATCCAGGACGGGCTGTTCGACTATTCCGTTCCGGAAAAGGATCGGACGCGCGTTCAGCCCGGCTGTTTGGTCGCCGTCCCCTTTCAGCAGGAATTGATGCTGGGAGTCATTTGGAAGGTGGACGTTCAGCCGGAGCGGCTTCCGGTCCGTCCGCTGGACCATGTGATTGACGAAGTCCCCGCTTTGACCGAAGCGCAGCTTCAGCTTGCTGCCATCCTCTCGGAGAGATGCCTGGCGCCGTTGAATGACTGCGTGAATTTGTTGCTGACGGAGAAGATCCGCAAACTGTCACAGACGATTTACCGGCTGACTGCTCAGAACCAGGCGGCGACAATTTCCCAAAGCACGTTTCTTCCGGAGAATGAGAAAATTCCCATGCGGGAACGGCTGTTGGCGCTGTTCGCTGAAAAAGAAGACAAGCTGACGGCCAATGAACTGATCCATGCGTTTGGCCGGAACGCTTGGCGAAGCGCGATGGATCAACTGGTGAATCAGGGCATAGTTCAAAAAGAGACGTTGTTTGAGATAAACCTCACCGGAAAACCCAAGCGCATCCGGATCGCCAGGCTTTGCACCCCGGAAGAATTGACTCCGGCGGCATGGGATCAGTTGTCACGGAACCCTGACGTGCAGAGCCGGCGCCGGCGCATTCTTGAACTGCTGCTGGAAAACAAAGCCGGGCTGCCGCCGGCGGACGTGAACCGGCAAATCGGCGCTGTCCGGGAGGACTGGCTCGCATTGCAGAAGAAAGGGCTGGTTTCCATTGAGGAAGTGGAGGTGTGGCGGGATTATGAACCGGCATTTCAGGAGAATTACCCCGAAAGCCGGATCGTGCTGAACGAAGAACAGACCGCCGCCCTGCAGCGCATTCAGGCCGAACTCTCAAAGCCCGCTGAAAAACAGCCGGTTCTGCTGCATGGGGTGACCGGATCCGGCAAAACGGAGCTCTATCTGCAGGCCGCCGAACAAGTACTGCGATCCGGACGGCAGGTGTTGATTCTGGTGCCTGAAATCGCGCTGACCCCGCAAATGCTCAACCGGTTCCGCGGGCGCTTCCCCGGCATCACCGGGGTGTACCATTCCCGCTTGAGCGACGGTGAGCGATACGACACCTGGCGGCGCG
>CALAEB010000218.1 GCA_937890875.1 uncultured Anaerolineaceae bacterium
TGGACCTGCCGACAGCGCTCGAACCCGTCACACTGCTGGAAGGAAATACGCCGCTGATCCCGGTGCCCGCGCTGGCTGCCGAGCTCGGCGGAGGTTTTGAACTGTATATTAAATTCGAGGGATTAAATCCGACCGGCTCTTTTAAAGACCGCGGTATGACCGCGGCAATGACCATGGCCAAAGCCAAAGGGGCTAAATCGGTGATCTGCGCTTCGACCGGCAACACGGCCGCTTCAGCCGCCGCCTATGCCAAACGGGCAGGCTTGCGCGCAATCGTCATGATCCCGGACGGAAAAGTCGCGCTCGGGAAGCTGGCCGGCGCAATCGCATACGGAGCGGAGGTGATCCAGATCCCCGGATCATTCGATGAAGCACTGGCGTTTGTGGTTGAAATCAGCCAGAAAAGCGACGTCGAACTGGTCAATTCATTGAACCCTTACCGCCTCGAAGGACAAAAAACCGCTGCTTTCGAAATCTGTGACACGCTCAGGCAAGCGCCGGACTGGCTTTGCCTGCCGGTCGGGAACGCCGGAAATATCACTTCCTATTGGATGGGGTTCACCCAATATCACGCTGTAAAGCAAAGCGGACTGCCCCATATCTTGGGCGTCCAGGCCGCCGGCTCGGCACCGCTGGTGCTGGGGCATGCGGTTGAACATCCGGAAACCATCGCAACCGCGATCCGGATCGGCAACCCGGCCCGCGGGGAAGAGGCGCTGAACGCGGCGGAAAAATCCGAAGGGAAAATTATCGCCGTGACCGATGAGGAAATCCTCGAAGCGCAACGCATGCTGGCGGGCAACGGAATCTGGGTGGAGCCGGCTTCCGCCGCTGGAATCGCCGGGTTAAAGGCCCAAATCGCCGCCGGGCAGATCGATCCGCGCGGGAAAAAGATCGCCGCCATCTGCACCGGGCACGGCATGAAGGACCCCGATATTATCACATCCAGGATGACCCGGCCGACATTACTCCCGGCTGACTATGAAGTCATCTCGGCTTTTATCCGGGGAGAGAAATGACACAGGCCGCTTTTTCCGTTCACGTTCCGGCCACAACGGCAAACATCGGGCCGGGTTTTGACAGCATCGGACTGGCTTTGGATTTATGGAACGAGGCCTCCTTTTTCTTTGACGGAAAAGGCCTTTCCTTCTCCGTTCAGGGATACCGGCCTGCTTTCGAGATACAACCGGAAAATAACCTGATCTATAAGGCTTTTGCGGAACTCTGCCGGGTCTGCGGTAAAGCGACTCCCCAAGCGCTGCGGATTGTCTGTAATAACCGGATCCCGGTAGGATCCGGCCTGGGATCCAGCGCGGCAGCCATCCTGATCGGGCTGCTGGCAGCGGACGCCTGGCTCGGCAGTCAGCTGTCCAAAAAGGAGCTGCTGGAAATCGCTTCCGCGATCGAGGGACACCCGGACAACGCCGCCGCGGCAATTTACGGCGGGTTGATCGGAATCTGCAGCGACGGAACTTCTTTTCACGAGGATAGCTTCCCGGTCGCGGAATGGAACACGGTCGTTGTGCTGCCAAAATTCGATCTTTCCACAAAGGCCTCGCGGAAAATCCTGCCGGAAAAAGTATGCCTGAAAGACGCGGTGTTTAATATCAGCCATGCCTTGTTTGTGATGCAGGCTTTAGGCAGCGGGGACGAAAATCTGCTGGGGATCGCAATGCAGGACCGGCTGCACCAGCCTTACCGTATTCCGCTCATTCCGGGGGCGGATTTGATTATTAACGCGGCAAAAGCATCCGGAGCCGCCGCCGTCGGATTATCCGGAGCCGGGCCGAGCCTTATTTCGTTCACGATGTCCGATCCGGAAACGATTTTGTCAAAAATGCGGGCGATACTGGAGCCGGCCGGGCTGGATATCGAATTTTTCACGCCCCGAATATCCCGCTGCGGCGCTTACGTTGCGGCCTCAGCGGCAAATGAGCAGGCATCCGAATTTTGATTAAAAAAATTCAGGAATTCGAAACCCGGAGGATCCTTCCGCATAAAAAAAGAGAGACTCAGAATATCTTTTTATATTTCGAATTGCTGAGAAAAATTGCATATTTATCGTTCTATTCGGATATGGTATGCTTATTTTGAATTTCTGACAAGCGAGGAGATGCCATGAAAAAAATTTCTTTTATCCTGATTGCCGGAGTCTTTCTCCTGGCAGGCTGTTCCGCTGACAAAACCGCAGAACCGATCCAATCGCTGGAAAAAGCAACTGCCAGCGCTGAAAGAGAGATTCAGTTCGAAGCAACCAAACAATCTTTTGACACAGAAAACCCGCCGGCTGAAACCGGTTCCGCCGTATCCGCCGTTCCTGAAAGTGATTCGTTCTGGGATGTAACCGGACAGCAGGATTCAAACCAGGACGTGGAAGTCCCGGCTTGGGACAGCGCGGCCGGCGGAGATATTTTTTCACAGACGCAGTCCGTACCGGAAACGTATACACTGCAATATGGGGAAACCGCAAAATGCATCGCCCGCCGTTTCAACGTTGACTGGGTAACACTGTATTCCATCAACGGCATCTCATTCGAGAACGAGCGGAGCCTGCCAGCCGGAACGACGTTGAATATTCCGAAAGATATTCTATGGAATACGGCTCATGGGCCGCGCACATC
>CALAEB010000219.1 GCA_937890875.1 uncultured Anaerolineaceae bacterium
GGCAATTAGGTGATTCGCTTTTAAGAACGGAGCAAATTATACCACCTATTTAACGACAACCAGATCATATTCCCGCGAGCCGAGCCCAAACTTTTCCGCGTGCTCCAGACAGCTCTGCCAGTTCGTTTCCGGGTGCGCGTCTGTGAAATGATCGTTGGTGGTATGCGGTACCTCGTCCAGCCAGCTTCCGGCGATGACCGGCTGCCGGTTCACGGCATCCGCACAAGCCTGATCCAGCGCGACCGGATCAAAGGAGACGAACATTCCGACGTCCGGAACGATTGGCAGATCATTTTCATCATGACAGTCGCAGTTCGGTGAGACATCGATGACGAGACTGATGTGAAATCCGGGCCGGTCTTTCACGACAGCATACGCATATTCCGCAATTTTACGGTTCAGGATGACGTTTTGTTGATCGGAGCGGTTCGTGATCGCGCTCACCGGACAAATTGTGATGCAGCGGCCGCAACCTACACATAATTCGTGATCGATGAAAGATTTTTTATTGGTTATTTTCGGCGCGTCCTGTGCGCAGATCTGGCGGCATTTCTCACATCCGATGCACAGGCTCTGATTCACAATCGGTTTGCTGTTGCTGTGCATCTCTTTTTTTCCGGCGCGGGATCCGCAGCCCATACCGATATTTTTCAATGTTCCTTCGTGGCCTTTGAAATGCGTCAACGAAATAACGACATCCGCGTCCATAATCGCGGTCCCGATCTTTGCGTCGCGGACATAGTCTCCATTGATCGGCACCAGCTTTTCGTCGGTCCCTTTTAATCCGTCTCCAATTAAAATATGGCACCCGGTGCTGAACGGGGAAAATCCGTTCTCGTAAGCGGCGCCGATATGATCCAGCGCATTTTTCCGCCGGCCGACATAAAGCGTATTGCAGTCCGTGAGGAACGGGTAGCCGCCTAATTCGCGGACGACGTCGACGACTGTTTTCGCATAATTCGGCCGCAGAAACGCTAAATTGCCCGGCTCGCCAAAGTGCATTTTTATGGCTGTGAATTTTTTATCAAAATCGATTTTCCCGATGCCGGCTGTTTGAATCAATTTTTTTAGTTTCAGCTGCAGATTATTTTTCATCGATTCGGTGCGCAAATCCGAGTAATATACCCTTGATTTTCCCATGTTGATCTCCTGTTAACTATATAAAACAATACATTGATAACTGTTTACGGATTGTTTGTTTCTGCTTTGAGCGTCTTGTTCAAAGCGGTTCAAGAAATCTTATACTTTTGATGGATAATTCTGCAATAAAAAGATAAACGGGGTCAAAGCGGTTTAATCCCTCTGTAAATTCTGGGGCCGCTCAGTGTTTTTAATATGGTTTCCGCCGGCCGATTAATGAACACACTGATTTCCTCCGCGGAAAGCGGTTTGTTCCCGTTGGACAGGAACAGCCGAAAAACGGAATCGGTCAGCGCGCCATTGGATTGGATGAATCCTTCCTGTTTGGCGCAATGGTTGACCAGGATTTCCATGAGCTGGTCGGTCTGGAAAACTTCGCCGGTTTCGGGATCAATCGAATCGACTAACTGGTTTCCGTTACCGGGCTCAAAAAAAGAACGATGACTTTCGCATAGATATCCCGCCAGATACACATGCCAATTATGATCATGGCTTTTCCACCATTCAAAATCCACATGAAATGGTGTGGATAGGGTCGGACGCAAAAGGGAGTTCTTTTTGATGCCTGCTGCGGATTCTGTCATTAATAGACCTCTTCAGAAACTTCAGTTGTTTTTAATTTGAAATATAAGTTGTCTAATTGGATAAATTGATCGTCATTTAAAACTGCAGCAAGCAGCGATGCGGGCGGGAAACGGCGCATCATGTTGATACCGGCGTAAATTTCCTGAAAATGGACAATCCCCTGCGGATTTGAGCGGGATAAATCCTTGAAAACAATTTCGATCAGCCGTTTCAAATTCACATCCGATTTGTTATATTGTTCCCAGAGGACATCCAGCTGTGGAGAGTTCTCAATGTAGATGCACATTCGCTCGTCGAATTCCGTGCTGATCATCTGGTGTCTCGTTTCGAAGTAAATCCGGCCTTTTGAGTCAAAAAGTGCGGTCCGAATCCAATCTTTGGACGCTCGCGGAGGAATCAACGCGACATTGACCGTGTCGTCTTCTCCTTTGCTGATGCGAATCATGCTGCCCGGAATGACATTGTTTTGACGGAACCAGCTTTTCAATCCGGAAACGTATTTCTCCGGAATTACAACCCAGCCGGGGAATACGTTGTTTGTTTTCGAATCAACGAAATCGAAAATGACCCGTTTTGTTTCCAGCGCTGTCGGAAAGATCGGGAGAATTTCATTAATGAGCGGCAGCGTTCCCGCTTTCCAGTGCGGGTAACTAATACAGACATTGAAGCTGCTTTCCGGAGTGTCTGTCAGCGAATTATCGATCTGCAGATCCAATTCATCATGGATTCGGATGTTGTCCAGCAGTTTTCGAGCTGTTTCCGGGAGAAGTGGGCTGTCCTGTCGGTTGTATTGCAGCGTCAGCGGCTTTTTACGGACATCTTCCGGCTCCAATAGTTTCAAAGCCCAAAGAATCTGCCCTGTGGGCCCGACTTCATCAAACCGGTCATCAGCTTGTAGCGCATAGTTAAAGGAAAATGCAGTCAGTTTGTCATTGCTGTCAAGCGGATATTCGATCAGGGAAAGAATATTCGCGGTGGGAACCGGTCTGCTTTCTTCCATCTCCAAAACGGCTTCCGCTAAATTGAGATAGCCCGGGTTGATTTCACTTAAAAGCGCCTGTGGGAACCAATAGTTGGCAATTGAAACCAATCCGTCGCTTGCGGATAAAAGCTCCTGTATTTGGTATGCGATTTTTCTGCCGTATTTTTTATAAACCTCATTCGGGTCCAGTTCTTTTGAATGGTTTGCTCCCGAATAGTCGAAGTCATTCAGTTTGTGCTGGGATAAACGGCTGGCAAATTGTTTCAGCGATCCATCTTCCATTTCAAATGTAGTGACGGAGAAATCACTGATATCTGGGTTGACACCGGCGCGCGAGTCTTTTACTACGCCCTGCTGATTGCTGAGCAGCGGAAAGGTTATCGTATCTCCGATTTCGTACGTCTCGTTCGGACGATAAACCCGCCCTTTTGATTTTTCTTTCCGGCTGATTTCTTTTTTTGTAAGTCTGATCTTTTCTGAAACAATCGCTTTAGCCAAATCAAATGGCGTCATTGGGATTTCATTCTCCAGCAAATAGTTATAAATGAAATCCAGATAACTATTATCAAGGCGGATATTTTCCCAGTCGATTAAAAGAAGTTTCGCTTTTTCAGTCACTAATTTTTTCCTTATGTCTTATCTTACCAAGAATTAATAATTTATGGAAACGTCGTATTTAACCAGGTCATCGGATTTACATAGACGCCATTAATTTTTACTTCCCAATGGAGATGTGGACCAACGGATCTCCCGGTTGAACCGATAATGCCGATCAGATCGCCTCTTTTTACTGTCTGTCCTGCCGTCACAAAAATCTCTGCCTGATGGGAATAAGTGGAATAAACGCCCCAGCCATGATCGATAATCGTGTGTCCGCCGTGGATTGGCAAAAGGCCCGCGAAAACGATTTCCCCGTCCGCTGCCGCATAGATATTTAAATTGGCCGCTTTACAAACCGAGAAGTCAACGCCGGTATGATAATTCTGATACGAACCACTATTGTAGGTGCGATGATTTCCAAAACCGGAAGCAAAGCAGGGTTCATCAACCGGATAAGAAAGGTAGCTTCCCCAGGATCGGGCAGGAGAAGTCTGCACGATCGTGCTTAATGTCTGGTCATCGATCTGGTTTGTGTAATCTTCCAGTGTTGACGCGTCAACGCCTTCGACAACTTCGGAAACAAACTGACGGGCTGCTATGATGACTTTTTGTTCGAGTTCAAAAGCGTTTCCCTCCGGATCAGAACCGTATACCGCGAAATCAGTTAATCCGGTATCCTCCATAGCGTCAATGCCAAATAAAGCGTACCAATCCGCGGAATCTTCGATGTCCTGAAAAAAACGCAGATCCTGATTGTCAACTGTTCCGGAAAAAGTCAGGTTATATGGCGTTCTGATATGGACAACGTGCGTTTCCCCCTGAGTTAACGGGAGCTGTTTAATCTCCAGGATGTCCACCAGCGGTGATACAGAGCGGATGACCGGATTTGAATCTCCGCTGACTTTTGCGTAAAGCAATAGCTTATCTGAGATGTCCCAAGAACCGTTCAGCTGATTTATTTTTTCCAACACCAATGGGTTCGCGTTCTGCAGGACAGATTTCTCAATTAATGTCTGCCCCTGATCAAAAAAATCAACACTTGAAAATGCGTCGCTGTTCGGGTTTTGAACGATCGTTAGTGTGCTTCCTGCGTAAATTTCCGATGGACTGGTTATCCGGTTTATTTCAATGATTTTTTCTTCGGACATGTCGCTTTGAATGCTGATATTCCGGATTGTATCACCGATTTTTACGCTTTCGGTGGAAATAACCCCTGCAATGCCTTTCAGCGATGGGATCTTTATCCTGTCACCGACCAAAACGGAATCGGCATTGGGAATGTTATTGATTTCCAAAATGGCGTCTACCGTCGTTGAAAATTTATCGGCAACAATGGAAAGAAAATCGCCTTCCCCAACGATATATTCGGGATATACATCGGTTGAAACATCACGGTATCCTAAAAAGGAGAGACTCGCAAGCAAAATCATTATTAAGGGGAAAGTGCTTTTGTTTATACTCATACTCGTAAGCTACCCGGGAATTGTAACATAAAAAAGGTCAAGCCTTTTTATCTTTGTCGAATATTTTATGATACGCGTCGTCCAACTCGTCATTCGCGAGATGTGTGTACCGTTGGGTGACGGCGATATTGGTGTGTCGGGCGAATTCCTGCGCGATTTTCAGATTGCCGGTCTCCTGCAATACGCAAGTGACAAAATAATGACGGAAAGAGTGCGGTGTGATCGTGCCAACTGCTTCCGGGCCCAAGCATTCTGCCACACGGTCCGCCACGATCAATCTGCCGGTTTTTGTGGTGATCGGCAGGATTTTGTCGCCTGCGCCTT
>CALAEB010000220.1 GCA_937890875.1 uncultured Anaerolineaceae bacterium
ATTGTTTTTTGTCCGGCGGGACAAAATCTGAATGACCCGGCGGATTTCATCATCCCGGCCGATAACCGGATCCAGTTTCCCCTGGCGGGCAGTTGCGGTGAGGTCGCGGCCGTATTTTTCCAGCGATTGGTAGGTGTCTTCCGGGGTCTGGCTGGTGACGCGCTGGCGCCCGCGGATTTTCATCAGCGCTTTGAGGATGCTGTCCTTCGTCAATCCGAATTGAGCCAGCCGCTTGCCTTCGACACTGTCGCACAGTGCGAGCAGCAGATGCTCGGTGGATACATAATCATCCTGCATTCCTTTGGCAATTTTTTCCGCGTTGGTAAATACGTCCGCGGTGGTACGGGAGATGCCGAGCGATTCGCTGCCGCCGTAAACTTTCGGGCGGTTTCCCAATTCGCTTTCGACCTCCGTCAGCAGTCCGCTGACACTGCCGGATACCTGCGTCACGATGGCGGATACGGTCCCCTCATTTTGCCGCAGCAGCGCCAGCAGCAGATGGGCCGGTTCAATGGTCTGGTGAGCAAATTCAATCGCGATCTGTTGGGATTGGCTGACTGCTTCCTGCGCTTTTTGTGTGTATTTTTCAAAATTCATTGTTGTTTACTCCTCTTGGGATTCACATGGACGGATATGTTTTATCAGTCAGGTTTCACCGCTTTTCCCGGAACCGTTTTTATGATTATTCGCCCTGGATTGACTTATATCTGTACCTTCTTTTCCCTTATTTTTATTTTAAAACCGCTATTATTATTGGGCTGAATCTGATAATATTGTATCGGAATTTTCTATGAAAAAAGTTAATATAAACTCGGCGGTTCGGCACAAAGTTTTCACTTGATTTGAAAGAGATTTTTTCAAATTCCGAATCGCTGTATGAAGTCTGCGTTCAGGCCTGGTTTTCCGGCTATGTCCGATGAAGGTGTTTTGCCGTATTTTTGAAGATTAAGGCGGGAAAAAGGAATCATGCTTTCGCAGGCTTGTTCAGGGAATCATTGTGAATAGCGGAGAAAACAGATGAAATCTTGTGAAACTTTTAATGATTATCAGGCGATGTGCCTGCGGACGGCAACGGTTCCGATGGATGAGAAAACGATGCAGATGACCTGGTCGCTGGCGCTGGCGGGTGAAGTCGGCGAACTGGCGAATCGGACGAAAAAGGTGTTTCTGCATGGGCATCCCTATGATCAGGATGCTGTCATCGAGGAACTGGGAGATATTCTGTGGTATCTGGCTGTCTACGCTCACGATATTGGTGTGGATCTGCAGACGGTGGCGGAGCGAAATATCGCCAAGCTGGAAAAACGTTACCCGGATGGGTTCAGTTCAGAGGCGAGCCTGCACCGGGACGAGGCGTAGCAGTTTCTTTCCACAGAGTTTCTAATGATCAATGATCGTGATTAGCTCAGTTGGTTCGGGAAATCAAACGCGCTTCGCTGCGATTTGGCGAACTGATCTTCAAGTCCCTTCTTCCATTCGCTCCCACAGCAGCAGAAAACGTTCCATGGGCTCAATAACAACCGCTCGGATTCAGTAAGTAAGCTTCCCCTTGCCCACGGGATAACCCGTAGACGCCATACCAGCCGTAAATCAGCATGTTTGCTTTTCCGACCGTTGCTTTGGCATCGGAATATTCAGTGTATCCCCCGCAATATACTTCATTCGCCTTGCCATTGATGATGACCAGTGCGTTGTCCACGGTCGAGCTGTGACCGCTGCGGTCTGAATGTCCGCCTGCATAGACCCACCATGCAGAACCGTTGATAATGATCACGCTTTGCGGGGATTGGACATTGTGTCTGGCATAGGTGTTGACACCGCCCATGATCATGCTCTTTCCTGCAATTTCGACTTCGGTTTCGATGATCAAAGGGACGCCATTACAGAAAAACCAGATGGACCGGCCCGCAGGCCAGGCTGTTCTGTGTTCGCCGGTGTTTGAGGCAATGCGCAGAACTGTGATTCCCTTATCGAAAGGAATTCCAAACCCATCCGCCGGTTCCTCCGTATCGCTGGTCAGGTAAAGAACAACTTCGCCGGCTTTATCTGGGATATTTTTTAAAGCCTCCGCAATTGTTGGGTATGTTCCATGGCTTCCAACGAATATCTCAGTCAGCCGATTGGCCTTCGGTTTTTCCCAGGTTGGCGGCGGTCCATTGGGAATTGACGGCTGTACATAGGCAGGAAAAGTTTGCTGATTCACTGGTGTATAACCGATAATAGGTGTTGGCGTCGGAGAATATGGCGAATTCTGACTTCCCCATGTCATTATTCCGCCGCTTGGGTCCGAAACCGGTTGGGATTGCTGCCCGATTTGAGCTTCTAACGCTTGCTTCGTCGCTTGAAGTTTCAAAATGTTGAGCTCCAGCTCTAACGCCTGGTTGGTGGCCTGCAGGTCCTGTCCTGAGACAAAAAACACTTTGGTGAGTGCGATCAATATTATGATCAGGAGGCTAATTTTTTTCATATGCTCCTCTTTGGATAGCTGACAATCCGGCCTTATTTTTCAATTTTTACATTTTTTTGATTGAGCCCGTTCGTTATGTATAGGTTTATCTCGAAAATAATCGGATCACTTTGCTTTCATTTGAAAGCCGGGATTTCAGCCGGTCTGAGCTCAGAAGCAACGATTAAGATATTGTGTTATCGTGATCGTTGTTTCTCAGGAATACGGTTCGTCAAATGCAAAGCAATATGGACTTTGAAAGAATAGCTTGCTTTATTGTAATGAAAAGTCAATCATTTGTGAAGTGGATTTAGGTTAAATTATTGAGAATTATCCCGAGGCTGAATGATGATGTTCTCAGCTTTAATTCTCATGTTATGTGTTGGATGAAGCATTAATTCATTGGCTCTTTCTTTTGGGGAGGCATTAAGGGCTTATTATTTATAAGTCAGTGTTTGTTCTGAAAGTTAGATTGACATGAGTCAACGCGCAGTTTATCCGTGTGGGATTTCTTGTGATATAATATCGTCCAGTCGGGCGGTTAGCTCAGTTGGTTAGAGCACATCCCTTACAAGGATGGGGTCGCAGGTTCGAGTCCTGTTCCGCCCACTTTTTATACTTTTAGTCCTAGATAGTGTATAACTCCATGAGGTAATTTATGAAAATACGCGTGCTTAGTATACGACAGCCGTGGGCATGGCTTATCTGTAATGGGCTAAAATCAGTTGAAAACCGCACATGGGCAACCGATTATCGCGGCCCGATCCTGGTTCATACCGGCTTAGCAAGAGGAGCAAACGAAGCGGAATATCAAAGAATAAAAAGCCGCCTGCAAGTTCATTTCTCGTTGGATTTTCCGCCTACGATGGGTGATTTCCCTAAGGGTGGAATTATTGGTTTTGCTGAAATCATCGATTGTGTAACCAAACCCACGAATAAATATGACCTCCAATGGTGGGAGAGAGACCCATTTGCATTTATCCTTGATAATGTTGGGAATTTACCTTTTTATCCGATGAAAGGGAAGTTGAATCTTTTTTCAACCGACTATCCTGAGGACATTTGGAAAGACCGACAAGTGATACCAATAAATAGAGAAAATCCCTTCATATTCAAACAAAATATATTCAATCGGATTTCTGCTTTTGTTGGCTTGAAAAAATTGATGGGAAAGCCATGCGGACCGGACCATTACAGCGGAAGAAGTACCGGCGGAACTGGAACGCCTTAGATTCACAGAATGTTTTTGGGGAATTCTATATCATTACTCAGTTTGATTTATCTGTAAATAGCAAACGTCATTTTTATGAAAATGACAAGGATCACCAAGGATCGGATGACACCGGATTGATTGCTATTGAGATGCGCCTGGTATCTTAACAATCGTATAGAAAGGTAAATCTCCATTAGTGAAAAAAATTAGGAGAAGTTTCTTATATAATATGATTTGATAAGGAAAAAAAGTTAAAAGAAAGTAGTATTTGAACAAAAGTGAACGAATTATTTGTTTTTGAAAACTAATTTGAGTACGGTAATATTTTAAGTTTTTCATTTCCGGTTCGCGTTTATTGTTATCTCGGAGTACTATAAATTTCCCCCGTATATAAGAAATTACCTCAGGACAATTTGTGCTACCTAAGGTAAAATAAATAACAGCAAGAAAGAATAGCTTTCGATGTTTGTCCTTTTGCAGCACTTCGGGAGTTTTTGCGCTTTCACATTGTGTTTCGTTTTCGCAGGCGAAAATCCCGGTTTTACAGGCCAACCCGAAAGAAGTTCTCATTATTCCACTTATTCGTGCTTCCGTTTCGGTTTCTCTCCGGACAGACTGACATTCCGGCAGAACCGCAGACGGAAACAGACATTCAGGAGAAAAGATGAAAGACAGCCTTGATTTGACCCAATTCCCCGAAATCAACCTTCCCGCCAGAATTTTGTTAGGCCCCGGCCCCAGCATGATTGACCCGCGCGTTTACCGTGCCATGTCCGCACCGCTGGTCGGTCACCTGGATCCGGAATTCGTTCGTTTGATGGACCGGACGCAGGAACTGCTGCGCTATGCCTTCCGGACGGAAAACAAACTGACCATCCCGGTCTCCGGAACGGGCAGCGCCGCCATGGAAGCCTCGATTGCCAATTCAGTCGAACCCGGCACACCGGTTCTGATTTGTATTAACGGTTATTTCGGCGAGCGGCTGACTGATATGGCCAAACGGTACGGCGGTGACGTCACCGTCATTCATCGTCCCTGGGGCGAAGTCTTTACCCCCTCGGAAGTTGCGGCGGCATTGAAAGAAAAGCCGGCCAAGGTCGTGGGCATCGTTCATGCCGAAACCTCAACCGGTGCCGTCCAGCCATTGGACGAGATCGCGAAAATTGTGCATGCGCAGGGCGGGCTGTTGATCGTTGACGCGGTGACTTCGCTCGGCGGCGTTCCGATTCCGGTGGATGAAATCGGGATCGATATCTGTTACAGCGGTACACAGAAATGCATCAGTGCACCGCCAAGCCTGGGCCCGATCACGTTCAACGAAGCCGCGGCAGACGCACTGCAGAAACGGAAGACAGGCGTGACCAGCTGGTATCTGGATCACCCAGATTACTGTCCAGAATATTGTTGCTTCGGCAGACTTGCATGCTATTTTAA
>CALAEB010000221.1 GCA_937890875.1 uncultured Anaerolineaceae bacterium
CTGTTTGGCAATTCTGGAAAATCAAGAATTGCCAAACAGTGTGATCTTCTCGAAAGGTGAACCGCTGCCCAGACAATTCAGGAAGAATTTCAAAAGAATAGGATAGCTGAGTTAATACACAGCAATTCGAAATTTAGGTAAGCCTTTCGAATAAGGAGAGAAAATTTGTTGTTCTTTTATTTCGAATCGCTGGTTAATACATCCTGATTTTTGACTTAAAGCCAACTTCAAGTATTATGTTATTCACAGAGGTGAGATTTGAGAATTGCAGAAGTAAGTGAAAAATATGACATTTCGCCGGATACGCTTCGTTATTATGAGAAAGTTGGATTGATCCCGGCCGTAAACAGAACCGGGAGCGGAATCCGGGATTACAACGAAATGGATTTGAAGCGGATTGAATTTATCAAGTGCATGAGAAATGCCGGACTTCCCATCGAAGCTTTGACCGAATATATCAGTCTGGTATTACAAGGCGATCAAACGATCGATGCCAGGAAAGAAATTCTGAAAGTGCAGCGAGAATTACTGGTAACCCGAATGAACGAAATGCAAAAAACATTGCAGATTCTGGACACCAAGATAAGCGTTTATGAAGGTACGCTTTTGAAAAAAGAGAAAGAAATGGTCCAGAAAGACAAAGCGTTTTGAGTTTAAATAAGGCCGTACCGGATTAATAACCAGTTGATTCGTAAAGAAAGGAAGAAGAAAATGCAGAAACGTAGACTTGGAAACAGCAACCTTGAAGTCTCAGCGCTTGGGCTGGGATGCATGCGGATGAGTTTTGGCGACCATCCCACCGACAAACAGGAGATGATCCATTTCCTCCACGCAGCTGTCGACCGGGGAATCACTTTTTTTGACACCGCGGAGGTGTACGGCCCCTATACGAACGAGGAACTCGTAGGCGAAGCGCTCGAACCGTTTCGTGGGCAGGTGGTGATTGCGACGAAATTTGGGTTTAAACACGATCCCGAAACCGGTCCGCACCCCAGCATCGGTTTTGACAGCCGCCCGGAGCAAATCAGACGGGTAGCGGACGCTTCACTCAAGCGTCTGCGCGTAGATGCCATCGACCTGTTTTATCAGCACCGGATGGATCCGAATGTGCCCATTGAAGATGTGGCCGGCACAGTGAGGGACCTGATCCAGGCCGGCAAGGTGAAACATTTTGGGTTGTCCGAAGCCGGCGCGGATATCATCCGGCGGGCCCATGCAGTACAGCCGGTCACCGCCCTGCAAAGCGAATATTCAATCTGGTGGCGAGCCATTGAACCGGCTATTCTGCCCACCTGTGAGGAACTCGGGATCGGATTGGTGCCATTCAGTCCGCTGGGCCGGGGTTATCTGACCGGGAAGGTCGATGAGAACACTGTTTTCGACCGTTCGGATATCCGCAGCCATAATCCCCGTTTCACACCCGAAGCGATTCGTGCCAACCGGGCTGTGGTGGATTTACTGAAACGGCTTGCCGTGCAGAAAAACGCGACCCCGGCACAGATTGCGTTGGCCTGGCTGTTGGCGCAAAAACCCTGGATCGTGCCTATTCCGGGTTCGCGCAAACTGGAGCGTCTTGATGAGAACATTGGAGCAGCAGATGTGGAATTGACATCCGTTGATCTCGACGAAATCAACAATACCATGTCAAACATCACCGTGATCGGAGATCGGTATTAATATCTGCCTGACTTGGTCGATAATCGATCGGGCTTCCGCGTGCGGTCATTCAATTCCATCAAAAGATGGATAGCAACATTCTTATGGATGATTGGGTGACCGCCGCTTATTGGTACGGTGAACGCATGGCCGGATGCCGCTGAGCAGGGACGGCTTGAATCAACCCAACCGCCTGCCTGCTCAGCGATTCG
>CALAEB010000222.1 GCA_937890875.1 uncultured Anaerolineaceae bacterium
GTCGCTGATCTGGACGGAAATGAGATCAATGAATCGGTCATCATGGATTATGTCGCGGGAGGACGGACGCAATGAAAAGGCTGATGAAAAGTCAATCTTTCTGGCCGATCGTGGTCTTGTTGATTATTCTGGCGGTCAACGGAATCATCTCTGCCGGCGCTTTCTTTGAGATCCGGATCGTTGAGAACCATTTTTACGGGCGCATTATTGACATTGTCCGCAACGGCAGCGTTCTGATGATTCTCTCCATTGGTATGACAATGGTCCTGGCAACCGGCGGAACGGATATTTCTGTCGGGTCCGTCATGGCCATATCCGGCGCAATCGCGTGCAGCATTGTCGATAAGCGGCTTTTTCCCGGGCTGAACGGTTCGGTTCCGCTGGCGGTTTTGCTCGCGGTCGGAGCCGGGATTTTATGCGGCGCATGGAATGGCATGCTGGTCTCTAAACTGAAGCTCCAGCCGATTGTTTCGACGATGATTCTGCTGGTCGCCGGCCGCGGGATCGCCCAGCTGATTACCAACGGCAAAATCGTCACCATTAATTCCGACGGATATTATTTCATCAACGGCGGTTACATTTTCGGCCTGCCTTTTCCGATGTTTATCGCGGCGTTCTTCCTGATTGCGTTTGTGCTGTTCGTCAAGCGGACACCTTTTGGATTGTATGTTGAGTCCATTGGCTGTAATCCGCGTTCCAGCTATTTTGCCGGTATTGGCACCGACCGTGTCAAATGGATTGTTTACATGCTTTCCGGGATGATGGCCGCGGTGGCAGGGTTGATTGAGAGCTCGGGCATCAAAGCGGCCGACAGCAATAACGCCGGCCTGCTGATCGAATTGGAGGGGATCCTGGCGGTGGCGATTGGCGGTACTTCTCTGGCAGGCGGACGGTTTTCAATTCCGGCCAGCGTCGTCGGCGCTTTGATCATCCAGTCCATTACCACCACCGTACTCGCGATGGGGATTTCTCCCCAGGTCACACGGGTTGTCAAAGCAGTCATTGTCCTGGTTATTTGCCTCTTCCAGTCCGAAGCGTTCAAGGCGAGCGTCATGCAGTTTTCAAGAAAGGCTGTGAAGCAATCATGAAGAAGAACTTTCAATTAAAAAACGTCAATTTGCTCATAACCATTCTGATGTTTATTCTTTTGTTTACGCTCGGATCGCTGAAATATGACCGGTTCTTCTCGCTTTCGACCTTCCTGAACCTGTTTAACAATTTCTCCTACCTTATTATTGTCGCGGTCGGGGTGACTTTTGTCCTGATCACCGGTGGAATTGACATTTCGGTGTCTTCCACGGTCGCTTTTACCTGCGTTTTTTCAGCTTTTCTGCTGCAGAAAGGATTGACGCCGCTGATCGTTATCCCGCTGGTTCTTTTGATCGGGGCCGCCGAAGGCGCTTTTATCGGGTATATCATCCAGTATTATAAAATTCAGCCGTTCATCGCGACGCTGACAGGTATGTTCTTTATGCGCGGAATGTGCGCGGTCATCAGTACGGAATCCATCCCGATCACGGACAAATTTTATATGACGATGGCGCTCAGCAAGATACAATTCGGGCGCGCCAAGCTGTATTATTATGTTTTTATCGCTCTGATCGTTGTTGCGGTTGCATATTTTACGCGATCGGCAGCAATGAACAAAGCGCCGAATTGATGGGACTGCCGGTTGCCAGCGTTAAAGTGGCGGTTTACGCGATCTCCGGATTTCTTGCCGCACTGGGAGGCGTTGTATTCAGTTTCTTTACGCTTGCCGGTTATTCACTGCAGAATATGGGCCTTGAGATGGACGTTATTTCATCCGCGGTGATCGGCGGGACATTGCTGACGGGCGGGGTTGGAAATGTCATCGGAACGATGTTCGGTGTTCTGATACAGGGCGTCATCCAGGTAATTGTTGTTTTTCAGAATCTGAACACCTGGTGGACCAAGGTGACTGTAGCGGCCCTGTTATGTCTCTTCATTGTGATTCAGCGTCTGGTTCTGAATCAGATGGAAAAGAAGAAGCGGATTCAAACATAGTTGAGGTGGCAAAAGGGTAAAATTTCCCAAAAGAAGTTACTTGTTGTTCTGTTTTCAACGATTTGACTTTTGACGTTTTAACCAAACATAGTTCGTATGACAAATTTCGAATTGCCGGAGCAACTGAATCGATTGCTGCAGTTCGGAATATGAAGGCCGATTTTGAAAAATAACAGCTGGTTTTTACCCAATGCCAAGTTTCGCAATAAGTTGGTGGTTTCTTATCTGCTGATCGCGCTGATCCCGGTCGTCATGTATTTCGTTATCAGCGCTACGATTTTATTGCGGCAGACCCGGGATATGGCGTTGGAGCATACCGAGCAGATCACCAACCAGGTCAGTAATTCGATCGATGTCTATATTAGTACGATTGATAAGCTGGCGGATTTTATTGTGCGGGAATTGCAGGACACTTCGCTGGGAAATGCCGAATCGGATACAAGCTGGAACTCTCGGGAGAGCGCGCTTTTCCGCATCCTGAATGACGTTTATTTATCGCACCCCGAGATTGCCGGGATCCTGATTTCTTCTGAGCAGGATCAATATGCCGGCATCGGGATGTCGCGCATCTCCCGCGACCCGTTCAATCAGGAGCAATGGTATCAGGAAACGGTGGCGACACCGGACAAGGTTGTGCTGCACAGCAGCGCTATCGGCCGGAACATTGTGACCGATGCAAACTACAGCGCGGACGATGTTTTTTCTTTGTCGAAAGCGATCGTTGACCGGGAAAACGGCCGGATATTGGGTGTGCTGCTGTTTGACATTCATCATACGATTATTCAGGATTCCATCAATCAGGTTACGATCGGCAAAAACGGCTTCGTTTTTGTCGTGGATAACCAGGATAACATCGTCTACGCGCCGGTCAATCAGATCGTGTACCGTGTAAACCCGAACTGGCTGAAAGACCAGTCCGACAATCTGGTTACGGCGGAGATCGAAGGCAGCCAGTACCAGATCCGTTACGCAAAAAGTCAGTATACCGGCTGGCGAACGATCGGGGTTTTTCCGTTGAATGAAGCGATGAAAAGTTTTAATACCAGTACACGGCTGGTGGTGATATCGATTTTTTTCGCCATCGTATTGGTTTTTGTGGTCTCGTTTCCGATTGCGAACTCCGTTACCAAGCCGCTCACCAAACTGCAGAATCTGATGAAACAGGCCGAATCCGGGGATCTCTCCGTCCGGTTCAATTCTCTGTACAACGATGAGATCGGTGAACTGGGAAAGCGGTTCAATAACATGGTGGAAAGAATCGATCACCTGATTCATATGGTTTATTTGGAGCAGCAGCAGAAACGTACCGCCGAAATTAAGAACTTGCAGCAGCAGATCAAGCCGCACTTTTTATATAACACGCTGGATACGATCGGCTGGATGGCCAGGGACCACGGCGCGGATGACGTGGTGAAGCTGATCGACGCGCTGTCGAATATGTACCGCATCGGTCTGAGCAGCGGGAGAGAATATATCCCGCTCAGCGAAGAAATCCGGCATGTATCCAATTACCTGTATATTCAAAAAATCCGTTATAAAGAAAAACTTGATTACAGGATCTCTTTTGACGATTCCCTCTCCGGTTTTGAAGTGCCCAAATTGATTCTGCAGCCGCTGGTTGAAAATGCGATCTACCATGGCATTAAGATGAAACCCGGCAAAGGCTTTATTTGGGTCAACGGGGAAAAAACGCCGGAGGCCGGTATTCTTTTGACGGTCAAAGACAATGGCGCCGGCATGTCGGACGAGGTGTTAGCCAGGGTCACTGCCCGGCTGGAAACTGAAACTGCGGAGAACATGCAGGAAAAGAAAAACGG
>CALAEB010000223.1 GCA_937890875.1 uncultured Anaerolineaceae bacterium
GTTCCTGCTCTTCAGAAAACTGCTTCCGCATCCAGGATGAAAAACCGGGAAGGTTCTCCACGTCAAAATAGGCAGCCATCGAAAGATAAAGGTAGGCGGAATAAAACTCATGTTTTACTTGTTCGTTCAATGCATGATATACAGGTTTTTTAAGCATAGTAGTGTCCTTTTTTCTTATCAATCTTGCCTTCATGATCCCCTTTTCGATCCAGGAGATTGAAGGTTTTTATTTGTTGATAGATTTTATTTTACTGCACTTAAGAACGATTCATCATTCATTAATTTATTTCTAATATTCCCCGCCGGTATGCGCATCTGAGCCATCAACCATGTCGTAAAAAATGTCCGTTACCGGTAATCGAAAAGAAGCACACCAGTTTCCCGCTTTATTCAAAGGGATTTCCCAAATTTCGGATCGGTGCCAGCAGCGGCTCACTCAATATCGTCGAGCGGCAGTTTATCCGTTACTCCGTCAATAAATTCAGTGCTCAGACGGTCGTCTTTGGCATACTTGCGGATGGTCTCTTTCAGCTTATCCAAAGGAATCGTGTCATATTTAAAATGGGCTTCAGGATCAAGCTGGGCTTTCGGGTTCAGAAAGATCAAAACCGGACGGATTTTATCTTCAGGAAAGTCAATATCCCGCTCCCGGAAATAGGTTTTCACCGCTTCCAAACCGGAAGCCACTTCCAGATCGGGCCGGCCCAGGGATTCCTGTCCGAACATTTTCATGAACAGGCTGGCTTTTTTCTGCGTCCAACGGTCTTTTTTCTCATTGTGCCCTGATAATACGGCATCAGGAGAAAGGTCCCGGCGGTGCCCACCAGCAAGTGATCGACCGGATCCATGTAATGATAGATTGAGAAATTGTCGCTCAACCCTTTCAGCTTCACATTCAGCAGATTATTGTTGCTGGGTTCACGTCCCCAGCGGGTTGTCATCGTGATGGATGCCTGTGAGAGAAAAACACCGACAATCAGCGCGAAGAAGGACCACATAAAATATTGTTCAGAGAAAGCGGCAACGGCGCCGGCGACCAATATGGCAAAGCAGATTGTGGTCATGTATTTCGAAATTTTCTTGTTCTTTTTCAGTCTTTTTTCGTTTGTGTAAATATACATTGGGAAGTTCCTGTTTTTAAGATAATTTTTCCTGAATCGTATCTCGAAGCACGGACACCAAATGAATATCCATCGCATCTTTGACCAATTTCATTCCATTAACCAATGCGGTGCTGTCCGACCGGCCATGTCCAACAAATGACAGCCCGTCGATCCCGAGCAGCGGCGCGGCACCGATTGCGCCGGGATCCATCTTTGCCTTGGTGGCTTTTAATGCATCCTTAGCGAGAACCGCTCCGATTTTTGCTTTTGCCGAAGACATCAGTCCCTCTCTCAGCAAATCGGTCAGCAGCTTTGCGGCAGCCTCCGACGTCTTCAGGAACACATTGCCGGTAAAGCCATCTGCAACGACGACATCGGCTTTTCCGGCAAAGACGTCCTTTGCCTCCACATTCCCGATAAAGTTGATGCCACTGTCCGATAAAAGGGTGTAGGTGCTGCGAACCAGTTCATTCCCCTTCCCGGCTTCCTCGCCATTATTCAGCAGCCCGATACGCGGGTTGTCAATCCTGTTCATTTTCGAAGCATAAACAGAGCCCATGACGGCAAATTGCTGCAAATATTCCGGGCGGCAGTCCGCATTCGCGCCGATATCCAGCACAATGCAGAAACCGTTCCGGGTCGGAAAGCGCGTTGTCAACGCCGGGCGGGCCACATTCGGGATGCGCCCCAATTTGCGCAGGCTGTTAAACATGGCGGCGCCGGTATTCCCCGCGGTAATAAACCCGCCGGCTTTGCCTTCTTTCACCAGCTGTAATCCGACCGCCATCGAATTATTCGGCTTCTGCTGGGCGCTTTTAACAGCCTTTTCCCCCATTTCGAGAATATCTTCCGCATGAACGATTTCGATCGGCAAACCGGAAAAATCCCGTTCGGATGCGTGCCGGAGAATCACATCCCGATGGCCAACCAGGAAGATCTTTTCGTTCAGGGAACCAGCCGCAAGCATGGCGGCCTCAATTTCAGGTCTGGGGCAATCATCGCTGCCCATTGCGTCTAACACGATCGGCATTTTTTTCTCCTGCGATAATAATCTTATCGGCCTGCTTTCCAGCAATTCAAATTTTGGCTGAAGTGCCAAAAGTCAAATTATTGAAAAAGGAAACCATTATTTTGTTTTAAATTGGGCAAACCCAACCTAAAACAAAACACCAATAACTCCTTTTGGGAAATTTTACCCTTTTGGCGCACCAACCAATTTTCGACTTATCTCGCTAAAATTGATTTTTGTTTTTACTTCAAACCGCAGCCAGAAGCCGGCAATTCGAAATATGGAAAGGGTATTCTGCGGTTCTCTTTTCACAAAAAGATCTTCCAAAATTCAAGCCGCCGCCCGAGGGATGGCAGCTCAAAATCTGATCAAACGAAGATCTTTTCCGCTTTCGCCGTTTGATTCAAAGCGATTTTCCATCCTTTGAATCGTCGTCCGGAGGCGAAATTCCTTGACAATGGTGCGTAGATGATTATAATACAAAAGCTAAATGCGCTGGTGCTGGAACTGGCAGACAGGCATGGTTGAGGGCCATGTGACGCAAGTCGTGGGGGTTCGATTCCCCCCCAGCGCACAAAAACATAATTCCCATGCAATAAACAGCCGCGCTCTGCAAAGCCTTCGTTATATTCCCCCCTCAGCAGAACAATAAGGTAAAACCTCTCCATCATCGGCAGCGGATTGGGCTGGCAAGGCACAACCATCTGTTAAATCGTCCATATCAGATTTTTTGAATATAATTATTTACATAGTTATTGTGCAGATTAAGTTAAGCAGTATGCTCGAAAGCCGGAAATTGCTCGGAGGATTGAATATGACTGTTTATGAAAAAAGTATAAGTGTTTTATCGGAATTGTTCGGCAAAGACTATACATTTGTATTGGCGACAACCAATCAGAACATACCCTCAGCAAGAGTTATCGATACTTATTATGAGGATGGAGTCTTTTGGATTGTTACCTATGCCAAGTCAAATAAAGTTAAGGATATTACCGATAATCCTAATGTAGCTTTATGTAATAATTTTCACACTTTTAATGGCAAAGCATACAATATGGGGCATCCACTAAAAATAGAGAATAAAAAAGTAAGAGAAAAGTTACTAAAAGTATTTGAACCCTGGTATTTCAATCACAATGACGAAAGTGACGAAAATATGTGTTATGTTAAATTTATACCTGAGTCAGGTTTCTTCCACAAAGACGGGAAAGGTTACCGAGTAAATTTTCTTAAAGAGGAAGCTACTGAAATATCATTTTCGCCTGCGATTGAAATGGTAGGATAAACGGGAGCGTTAAATATGTTTTCACCGTTATGGTAAAAGATAGATACGGTTTACGAAATTTTTGGCGTTCCGCCTGCAACAAAAAAACCGCACAAAATTGTGCGGTTTTTTGAAGCTATAGAAAGATATTACTCAGCTGCTTCGGCAACCGGGATCGAATTCGCTACCAGCGCGGCGAACTGAGCTTCCGTCAGTTCGGTATGGTAAAACAGATCGTAATAACGCGCCACCTCGCTGTACAGGTCATACTGCGCCACATCCGGATAAAGCAGCTGCGCCATCCAGATCAGCCCAAGGTAGCGCTGTACGGAAGGCGGAAAGCCCATCCAATTATACGGACCGAACGGAACTTCATAATATGTCCCGTTGGCGATCGCCGGGACATCCCGCCAGCTCGAATCCCCGCCGACTGTGGCATAAATGCTGTTCGGAGCAAAGAGGATTACGTCCGGATTCCAGAGCAGAATCTGTTCCAGATCCGTCTCATTGCCGCTGCCCTGGGATGACGGTTCATCCACCACGGCCAGATTATTCGCCAGCAGATCGATCACCTCGGCATGGTAGGAGCCTTTCGCGATCACGTTCAAGCCGGTATCACCCAGCAAATAAAGCAGGTTGGCTTTCCCTTCCTCACCGACCGTTTCCATAATCGAAAGCGTCCTGGTATAGATTTCTTCACAGTAGTCCGCCAAAATTTCGGATTCTTCCGGCAGGTTCAGCAATTCGCCCAGTTTCCGGTACGTCTCACCCATCCCATCCAGATGTGCGGTAATATGAACAAACGGCAGTCCGGTTTGTTCCTGCAGCGCGTCCAAATCTTCCACGATCGTTTTCTTCGGCTCGCCGACATCGATGACGACCTGCGGATCCACCGCCAGCAGTTCCTCCAGGTTCAGCTCACCTTTGCCGCCATAAAGCTGCCCCAGCAGCGGCAATTGATAATATTCCGTCGGCAGATACTGCTCCGCTTCCTTGCTCCATTCGGCGGCAATGCCGACCAGTTTATCCGGCGCCAGCGCAAACAGCACAACCTGGGCCAGCGGGCCGGAAATGGCGACCCGGCTGATCTCCGCGGGAACCTCAACGGTCCGGCCGACAGAATCGGTAAAAAATACCATTCCATCCGCAGCAGTTTCCTGCGCTGAAACAGCAGGAACAAATAAAAGCACCGCAAACAGTGCCAGCAACAACGATGTTTGTTTTCGATTCATGTTTTTCTCCTTCTTCGTCTGAGAGTTCAGCCGCTTCAACGCTCTGACCTCTGAATCGCCGCTTTCGGAATACAGACGCGAACAGCGTCATCATACAGGCGCTGCACTTCGATTTCGACCCCGTACAGCGTTTGCATCAGCTCACTGCTGACGATATCGGCCGGGGTGCCATCGGCCAGCACACGCCCGTCTTTCAGCGCCAGCACCCGGTCTGAAAACAGAAAGGTCTGATCCGGGTTATGGGTCGCCTGGACCACGGTATACCCTTCTTCGGCCAGCGAACGGATCTGCGTCAGCACTTTGATCTGGTTGCCGAAATCCAAATTGGCCGTCGGTTCATCCAGGATCAGCACGCGCGCATTCTGCGCCAACGCCCGGGCGATCATCGTCAGCTGACGTTCGCCGCCGCTGATCTGGTGAAAGCCCCGGTCATGCAGCGATGCAATCCCCAACCGTTCAATTGCCTGCTCCGCCCGCTCCGCCTGTTTTCGTCCGGGCATGGAAACGGCGGAGACCTGACCGGTCGTCCCCATCAGCACCATGTCAAAAACAGTGTAGTTAAATGAAGGGTGATGGGACTGCGGAATATAGGCGACCCGTTTCGCCATTTCCCGCGCAGAAAGATGCCGCACATCCTGTCCCTCCACCCGGATCGTCCCGCGATATCCTCGCAACAGTCCCAGAATACAACGGAAAAGCGTGCTTTTTCCCACGCCATTCGCGCCCAAAACAGACAGGAATTTTCCATCTTCAGCCACAAAGCTGACCCGGTCCAGCACCGGACGCACATCATACACAAAACTCAGTTCATCAACCAGTACGCTCAAAATGAATCGCCTCTCCGGGTGATCAGGTAGATGAAAAAAGGCGCGCCGATAAACGCGGTCAGAATACCCAGCGGGATTTCCGTCGCCAGCAGGTTTCGGGAGACATTATCCACCACCAGCATGAAAATCGCACCGAAAATCATCGTCGCCGGCAGCAAATGCTGATAGTTATTCCCCACCAGTTTGCGCGAAAGATGCGGCATCACCAGCCCGACCCAGCCGATCATCCCACTGACGGAGACACTGGCCGCTGTGATCAGGGTGGAACAAATAATCACAATCAGCCGCAGCAGATTGATATTGATGCCCAGCGTCTGCGCTTCATCATCCCCCAACGTCAGAATATTGATCTGCCAGCGCAGCAAAAACAAAGGAAGCAACCCGAGCGCCATCGGAAACACCACAAAGGCCACATCCTTTTTCGTCGCGCCAGACAGGCTGCCCATCAGCCAATAGGTGATGGCCGGCAATTCGCTGTTCTGATCGGCGACCAATTTGATAAACGATGTGCCGGCAGTAAACAGCGAACTGATCATAATGCCGGAAAGGATCAGCCCGATCATCCGCTTCCCTTCGGCCCGCAGACTGATAGAATACACCAGAAAAACCGTAAACAGGCTGAACAGGAAAGCCGAAGCAGTGATCATCC
>CALAEB010000224.1 GCA_937890875.1 uncultured Anaerolineaceae bacterium
AAAAAGCGGCGAACCAGAAATCCCCGGAACGTAAAAAAACGAGCGTTTTGCCGTTGTTCCGGATGGAAAATCCACCGGAGAAGCAGCTTCCCCAGAACGGATCGGCCGGATCCCGCCGCAGGATCTGGAAATAGCCATTCAGCGCCACCGCTACCGCGAGCAGAACAAAAGGGATCCCCAGCACATGCGGATGCAGATCGCCCAGATAGAACGAAAAGAACGGGAATTCGTCAATGATCTCTTTGCTGCTTCCGTCCAGCCCGGTGTCGGAAAGAACACGGGAAGCCCGCCACCACCAGATGCCCGGTCGCAGCGTAGGATTCCAGGACAATTCCCGGGCAGGCGCTTCCACCAGCTCTTTCAGGTTCAGCCAGCTCCAGAAAGCCGAACTGCCATCCGCGCTGCGGAAGAGCCCGCGGGCATGCAGCATCTCCAACAGCCCTTCCAGATTCCCAGCCAGCAGCACGAAAACCGGCGCCATCCACGCTCCCATCTGCCGCTTCAGCCGAACCGCCGTTGCCGATTCACGGGAAAGCAGATCATTCACCAGCTCAAAAGCCGCCACGGCTGCCATGCCGTATGTTGTCGCCAGCATCAGATTAAACCCCGAAGCGGAAGCGACCCCGGAAAAACGGATCAGCAGCGCGGTCAGGATGTAACCGAAGTAATAATAGGAGATTCCATATCCCGAAAGCCACGAGTCATGCGGCGGAAAACTTTCAGACCGCAAAATCCCGTTAATGAAAGTCATTTCCATCGGCTTCTCAGTGCCGGAAATGTTCGGATCAGCCAGCCGGAACAGGATGATCAATCCGAACGCGGCCAGAAACAACACCGCAAGGCGCAGCGTATGCCGGCCATTGATCCGCTGCCAGGCCTGAATCGCCGGCGCATTGTTTCTCCAGCACCAGCCGGAAATTGCCGCAGTGAACAAAACCGCCGTCAGCGCACCGCCGATGCCGGCTCCTGTCAGCCCAAGCATCGAGAGCAGCCAGTAAAAATAACCGGTGATGATCAGCCCGATCGGGAGCGCAAAAGCGCCGCCCCTGCCGGGAAGAAAGCGCAGAAAATGAAAGCTGATCGGATAACCGAGCGATCCGAAAAGGAACAAAATCAAAAGCCAACAAAATATTTCCAGTATCAAGTCTCAATCCTCAAACCGTGAGCCGAATCAAGATCCGTTTGTCAAAAATCCCGCAAAACGCCTGCCAATTCAATGGCGGGCCGCAGTGTGCACGTTTTTCGGGAGAACTGCAAACGACCAATCAAAAGAATATCTTTTTTATTCTTTTGAACCCTTCAGCGCACTTGATAAATCTCCGTATCGCCGTTCCGATAGACAAGATCCCAAAAGACACCGTCGCCGGCGGAAAAAGCCGCAATCCCTTCCGCGGCATACATCCCGCGTTCCATCTGGCCGACAATAATATAGCCCACCGCATATTCCCGCAGAAAGGCCGCTTTTTCGTCAAGATCGGCGGAATTATAAAAGGCCCCGACCGCGTCCACCCGCCGCCAGACCTGATCGGACATGGCCCCGCGCTGCTGCCGCTGGTGATAATTCCAGCCGACAACGCCCGGCAGGCCGGTATAAACCGTAAAACGGGAGCCCCATTTATATTCAGTCGCGTTTCCCTCGACAATCACCGGCGAACCCGCCACTGTATCCTGCATCCAGCGGATCGCGTCATAATCCTCAGCCAGGTCCATCAAAAAGCCGTCCTGAAAATACTGAGAGGTCTGCATATACGCCATTCCGTCCAATGTGTGCGGCGCAATGGTCGACATGCGGTCGCGGATTTTATCCGCTGAAGCAACAACCGGATAAGAAGCCGTCCCGATCAGCAAGATTACCGCCAGGAACTGCCAGATGCCGGCCAACCCGGAAACCGGATGATCATCACCCCTTGCCGAGATCCGTTCAGCACAGAAAACCGCTCCGGCTGCCGCCGGAATCGAAAGAATCACCCAGGCCTGCAGGTACAGCTTGAACACCATATTCATCCGGCCCAGGTCGCCGCGCAGGCTGAAAAACTCAACGAACAGCGTGATGAACAACCCGGTCCCGGCCAGAAAGTACAAGGCCTTTTTACCGGCCGGAGTGCCGCGGCGCATCATCAGCAGCCCGGACCAGACCATGAGCGGCAACGCTGTCCAGCCGATCCCCACCTGACGAACAGTACAAAAGACAAGCGCGCAGACAAAGAAAAGCCCGGCCGCCGCCAACAGCGCACGCTTTTCCCGGAGAAATTTCCTGAAATCCAGATAACGCACCGCGCGCATCCATGCCACCGTCTCGACCGCGTACCAGCTGATGATCGCAAACAGGAAAAGCCCCCAGTGCATCCAATAGGACCAAAGCGGCGTGCGATCCCCCTGCCAGACGTTAATCCCCGTTTCACGGGAATTTGTGCGCAAATACGGCAAATAGAACAGGAAGGTCAGCCCGCACAACAGCAAAACGGAGAAAACCAGCGAAAGAACCTTTTTCGCCCGGACATTGTTCCCAAAGCGGAAGCGGAAAAGCGGTTTCACCAATCCGGTCCCGATTAAAAGCGCCACTGCCAGCAACAGATAAGTCGGTGTATCCCAGGTGTTGGTCGGGATCAGTGCGCCGATGATCAACGCACCGGCGGCAATGGAGCCGATGCCGCCGGCGAATCCCGTCCGCTCCACAAGATCTGACCGGCGCAGCATGGCGACCATCCAAACCAGGGCCAGAACGGTGACCGGCAGCGCAAACAGATGCGCGTGCGGATCGCCATAGAGAAACGTAAAGAAAGGAAATTCGGTAATCGGCTCGCCGGGAATCGCCCGGCTCGGCAGCCAGTACCAGTCGCCGGGGTAAAGCGGAAGCGGCTGACCACCCAACAGCTTTCCGATACCGGTGAAAAAGAAAATCACTGTTTGCAGTCCGCCGATCTCCGCGCCGGCCGCGCCCAATTCCGTCAATTTCGTAAGGATAATTTTGATCGTGCCTAAATTTCCCAGTACCTGCATCAGCAATACGGTTGACAGCCCGGCCCGCATCACACCGAATTCTTCGTCCGCTCCGCCAGTCTCTCGTCTTGCCGCGCCATAAATCCCCGCGCCGGCAGCAAACGCGCCG
>CALAEB010000225.1 GCA_937890875.1 uncultured Anaerolineaceae bacterium
CAACGCATATCCGTAGGCTTTGATCTCCTCGAACTCCGTTTCCTCATAATAGCGCGCAATGGGCAGATGTCTCCGGCTGGGTTGCAGATATTGCCCGACAGTGAGGATGTCCACATCCCAAGAACGCAGCAGCTGGATCACAGCCTTGACTTCTTCCATCGTCTCTCCCAGTCCGAGCATGATACCGGATTTGGTCAGCACCGCCGGCTCCATCTTTTTCGCGTTCACCAGCACAGCCTGCGACCATTCGAGGCGGTCTTGCGGCTGCACCTGTTTAAAAAGCCGGGGGACGGTTTCCAGATTGTGGTTCAGGATTTCCGGACGGGCGTCCATCACGATTTCCAATGCGTCGGCACTGCCGCGGAAATCAGGAATGAGCACTTCAATGGAACAACCCGGCTGAGATGCGCGGATTTTGCGGATGATCTCAGCAAAGATGGGCGCGCCGCCATCCGGCCGGTCATCCCGATCAACACTGGTGATCACCGCATGTTTGAGATCCATCGCTTTGACGGCCTGTGCGACTCGTTCCGGTTCATCCCAGTCAACCGGTTGGGGAATCCCGTGCTGCACGTCACAGAAACGGCAGGAACGGGTGCAGATATCACCCAGCACGAGGAATGTAGCGGTCCCGCTGCGCCAGCACTCGCCCATGTTGGGGCAGTGGGCCTCTTCACAGACGGTGTGCAGCTCTTTTTGGCGCATCAGCCCTTTCAGCCAGGTGTAAGTGTCGCCGGAAGGTTTCTCCACTTTAATCCAGGTAGGGCGCCGCCGGGGCGGCAGTGTAGTCAAGACAGGAATCAGCCGGTCACGGGTAGGTTTTGTTGTCATGAGGATATTGTAGCAGGTTAAACGCTGCCGTCAATTTGTTTGGCAACTTGGGATGTGGTAATTGCCTTTTTATTCGAATTGATTTTTAAGTTTCGAATTCCCGGCAATTTGGCAGCGTTTCAACTTTTGACATCCTAACTCAATATGATTCGGGTATCAAAAGGGCAAAATTTTCCAAATATGGTTCGGATGTCAAAAGTTAATTTATCGAAAGAGAAAACAGAACAATAAATCTGCTGTTTTCCGGGCGTTTCATACCTTTTAATATCCGGCTCAGATCCTGGAAAGGGAACCAAAAACGATTGCGAATTAACAATAAATTAATGAAAAAACGCTTGACAAACAAGATCAGGCCCCCTATATTTACCATTATGAAAATAAATATTTGGTCAGATATTGCGTGTCCGTTCTGTTATATCGGAACGGAACAGTTAAACAAGGCACTGGACGCATTTGCGTACAAAGATAAGGTGGAAGTCATCCATCGCAGTTTTCAGCTCAGGCCGGACTGGCCGCGCACAGCGACCCACCGCATGGATGATGAGCTGGCGAAGAATTACGGTATTCCGTTGGAACAGGCGCAGGCGATGAATGCGCAGGTCGCCGACCGGGCCGCTGCGGAAGGCATCACCTTGAATATGGATAAAGTTGTTCCCGTCAACACGTTTGATGGACATCGTCTGATTCATCTTGCGGCGAAACATGGCAAACAGGCGGAGGCGGTAAGATGTTTATTTGCCGCATTCTTTACCCAAGGTGAAAATGTCGCTGACTTGGATGCGCTGGTACAAATCGGGAAAGAAATCGGGCTGGATGAAGCGCTGGTGCGCGAAAGCCTGACATCCGGCGCTTATTCCGATGCGGTTCGGGAGGATATTGCCGCAGCAAAAGCGCTGGGCATCCAGGGGGTGCCTTTCTTTGTTATTGATGATACTTACGGAATTTCCGGCGCTCAGGGTACGAAAGTGTTCAGTGAAACGCTTCAGAAAGTCTGGCAGGAGAAAAATCCGCTGACAATCATCGGTGATTCAACCGCCGCCGTATGTGATGATACGGGCTGTGCTATTTCGTAACACCGATAGCTTGTTTGTAAAATTTAATGAATGGCGTGGCGGCTGCCGGATTTTTCCGGCAGCCTTTTTTTTGTCGATTCTAAGGATCCGGTCTGTATGAAGTCTTGCACAGGCAAACGGGTCCTGTTCGGAGACCGGCACTGCCTTCCATGACAGTTTTTTCGGATCTTTCCCGGTGGAAGGAGCTGATTGGGCGAAGAATCCTGCTTTTTTTATTGCGCAGAAAGATCTTGCGGTGGGAATTACTTTTCCGGAATCAAAGGATGAAGAAACAACAGGATAAAGCGAATTTTCTTTGAACGTCTTGTGGATTTCTCAAAGCGGCTTGACTGTATAGAAGCCGTTTTGAAGTTAAATCTGGTTGCCGGTTCCGATGGCGAAAGACTGCACAGCGTTCTAAATTTTTGATATTCATTATTCGGGTTGAAAAAGAGCTGTGATTATTTTTTATTCAAAAGTGATTTTCACGCTTTGAATTCCTGAATCACAATTTGCCATATTTTTTTGAAATATTTAACGTTATTTTACGTATACTTATTTATAAAAAACAATTTGGGAAAAAGGATAGAACTCATGAAAAATAAAATAACACAAAATATTTTTGTTTTTTTCCTTTTATTTTCTTTGCTGTTTGTCGCCGGTAATGATCCGGTGCAGGCGGCTGAATTTGTTTCAAGCGGCTCGGTTGATTCAGAAACAGTGATTGAAGATGATTTGTTTATTTCCGGAGATCAGGTTGTGATCGACGGTCAGATCGATGGGAATTTGCTTGCCTCCGGCAACGTTGTGACGGTTAACGGCGAAGTGAACGGAAATGTTTTGATTTTGAGCCGGTCCGTTGTCATTTCTGACACGGCGGAAATTGAAGGGAGCCTTTTTGCCGGCGCCTCGACGATTGTTATCGGCGGGA
>CALAEB010000226.1 GCA_937890875.1 uncultured Anaerolineaceae bacterium
AGAGACAATTTGCTTTCTATTTTAAATAACGTTGTAAATGCTCGCATTTTCTTCCTCCTCGTCTGTATACCAAAGATAAGCATCTTCAAATTTTTCATAAGGACTGGCCGCAACCGCTTCCTGAATCGTCCCGTAAAAAACACTTTCTCCGGTTTTCAGAATCATAATTTTGTCGCAAAGAGCTTCCACCTCATCTATAAAATGAGAGGTTAACAGAATTGTCAGCCCATTCTCTTTTAGGGCAGAAAGGCTTTTCCACACATCCCGCCGTGCCCTGGCATCCAACCCAGTGGTCAGTTCGTCCAAAAACACGACTTCAGGGTTTGGAATTAGCGCAAGCACAATAAACAACCGTTGTTTCTGCCCTCCCGAAAGTTCATTAACTTGACTTTTCAACTTATCAGAAAGTCTGAATTGGTTTAGCAGAGCGCCATAATCCAGAGAGGTTTTGTAAAATGAAGCAGTAACTTCACAAAGCTCAGATACTCTCATTTTGTCCTGATAGTTGGCTTCCTGAAATTGAACTCCAACGCTCTCAAAGAGCTTTTTCCTGTCTTTTTCCGGATTCATTCCTAAAATGGATACCGTTCCGCTATCTTGTTTTTTTGTTCCCAGAATACATTCAATCATGGTGCTTTTACCTGCACCGTTCGCGCCCAACAAACCAAATACTTCCCCGCGGCAAATTGAAATATTAACGTTCTTTACCGCTTTAATATGGGCGTAAGACTTGCATAGTTTTTCTGCTGTAATAACCGTTTCCACGCGATTAATTCCCTCCTTTTTTCTTTGCACAAAAAGAATAACACCAGGACAAAGTCTGGTGTCAAAGTGTAGGGTTTGCTGCAAATTGCTTTTTCATTTTTCCAAGATGTGCGAGCATTGCCTCCGCATTTTGTTCGGCGTAACGCAAAGATGTGAGGAGTTTGTCACATACAGAAATAATATCTTCGTTTTCTTTTGGCGTGTCAATGACTTGTCGTATATCCGCTTCGGGGTTATTGGATAAAGCGTTCAACATTCGTAAGATTGCTGCAAGGGAGTAATTCGCACAGCGCAAAGAACGTATTATTTTCAACCGCCGAAAGTCCTCATCAGTATAAACACGATAACCATTTTGCTTTCGTTTTATCGTTAACAGACCGTTCATCTCCCAATTTCTTAAAGTGTCCATTGAGATTCGCAAATAAACAGATGTTTCTTTTCTGGTTAAAACAACATTATCTGTTTCTTGATAATCATCTGATAATAACTTCCCGGTAATTGCTATAGACTCTTCGGCGTTTCTTTGCTCATTTCTTATTTGCTGTAAATAATGTTTGGTCAAACGAATCGCTTTGTCAAAATTCCCTAAAGCTGAAGTCTTAATAATTGCAATCGCTTGCTTCCTCAAGCCATTTTGCAGAACCTCGATCGCTAACGCAGTCCGTACAAATTTAATCTGTTCCATATGAAAATCTGTAAAAACACGATAGCCGTTTGCTTTCCGCTCTGGCTTGGGAATAAGTTCCAATTTTTCATAAAGACGTACTGTATTGGGATGGATTCCGATTCTGTGCGCAATTTCTGATGTCTTATAGGTATTCATTAAATTATTTCACCACCGTTCTGTTACCAACAATTCAAATTACTGTTCTATTACACTATAGTTATCATGGTATAAAAGTTTGGTGGAATAATGGAAAGTTTTTAATTGTAACGCTTAAGAACAAGCAACAGTGCACAAAGATATTGACTGATTTCACGCTGCTTATTCTGTCTAATCGTTATTACAAGTATCCAGCAGCTGAACTGCTTCTTTGATATATAGCCCCACACATTATCAATAGGTTTCTTTCGAATTTCAAATTCCTGATTCTACACAGGCAAAGGGGAATTAATCCGGTTTTCTGGTAAAATTTGCTGCGGAAAGACCAATTAATTATTCCCAAGGGAATTGACAGGAGTTTTGAAGATGAGAAAACCTATGGTTGCCGGCAACTGGAAGATGAACAAAACAGTTGCGGATGCTGTTACATTAGTCAATGAATTACTGCCCGAATTAAAAGCACAAACCGCTGTGGACCGGGTACTCTGCCCTCCATTTACCGCTTTATACAGCGTTTCCGGACTGCTGAAAGACAGCGGAATCGGCTGCGGCGCGCAAGACCTTTTCTGGGAAGCCAAAGGCGCCTTCACCGGTGAAGTCGCGCCGGATATGGTCGCGGAGTTAGGCAAATATGTCATCATCGGTCACAGCGAACGCCGCACTTACTTCGGCGAAACCGATGAATCCGTGAACAAGAAGGTCCTGGCCGCACTGGCCGCCGGACTGACCCCGATCGTCTGCGTCGGTGAAACACTGGAAGAGAATCAGGGCGGGAAAACGGAAGCGGTCGTTACCCGGCAAGTGAACGCCGGGCTGAGCGGCATTTCCGCCGCGGACGCCGAAAAAATTGTTATCGCTTACGAACCGGTTTGGGCAATCGGAACCGGTCTGGCCGCCACCGGCCCGGATGCCAACAAAGTGATTGCGGAATATATCCGGAAACCCTATGCGGCTCTTTATGGTGAGGCCGCCGCACAGGCAATCCGCGTTCTTTACGGCGGTTCCGTCAAAGGCAGCAATGCGGCAGAATTCTTCGGCCAGCCGGATATCGACGGCGCATTGGTCGGCGGCGCCAGTCTCAAAAAAGCGGATTTCATGGAAATCGTCAACGCAGCGGCAAAATAAGCCTTCAAAATACGATCAAGAGAACGCCAAACAAACTGTTTTCCAAAACAGGATTTCGGAATCGCGGAATCTTTTTCGGACAAAGCGGAAAACCCGCGGTTCTGCTATTTTGTGCAGCGCGTAAAAATAACAGAACCGCAATAATTTCTTTTCAAAATTCGAGTTGATGCTCCAAAGCGGTGCTCCCTGCCAACTTGACAGAGAACACCGCTTTCTCTTTCTACCATACCGTTCATTCATCCTCCCAACAAACCTGGCATAAATATTGCAGGAATAAAAAGAGACAACATCCGGCCCGGCGGGAAATAATCACTCGCCATCGGCAGTGTTGTTATCAAAACCGCATGGAGCGCTATGGCAAGCAGACGGGCACTGGGAGTTGACATCAGCCACTGGCAAGGTGAAGTAAATTTCACAAAAATGAAAAAAGCCGGTGCCTCTTTTGTCATCATGAAAGCCAGCCAGAATCTATGGCCGGACAAGCAATTCGCCCGAAGCTGGGAACTGTCATCAAAGGCAAAACTCCTGCGCGGAGCTTACCACTTCTTTGATATGCGGGAGGGTTCTGCCTCCGCAAAAGAACAAGCCCGATTTTTCGCGGATCTGCTGAAAGAAGACATGGGTGAACTTCGTCCGGTTCTGGATTTTGAGAGCCCGGGCGTGCAGGGCTATCCGCAGCTGCCGGATCATGACCAGGCCGTCCGGATTGTCACCCAATTCTTGGAAGCATTCTATCAAAAAACAAATGTCTATCCCATGCTGTATACCAACCTTTCCGGCATTCTTACCCTCACGCCGCTGACAGAATTTCTGTCCAGCAAGGAGCTTTGGATTGCCTGGTACAACACGAAATCCAGAACTCCCAAAATCGGCGTCTGGCCCGGCTGGCGGATCTGGCAATACAAATCCACCGGCGATGGCATCGCTTTCGGGGCGGAATCCAAGGGATTGGATATGAACGTTTTCAACGGGACAGAAGCGGATCTGTATCAATACGCAAACACACTGGGGATCGCGAAGAAAAAGCTGACCCTTCCCAAAACCTGACTCAGCGGAAACAAAAAGCGGCTGAACGGTTAATCGATAAAAACATGGCTTTGCCGGAATAAAACAGATTATTTTCCCTGTTCTTTACTGAACAAGTTACACCATTGCACGTAAAACGCCCCCTTTCGGAGGCGTTTTACAATTTCGGTATGGGAATAAAAAAAGAGCCAACAAGGAGGATCGAACTCCTGACCTGACGTTTACGAAACGCCTGCTCTACCATCTGAGCTATGTTGGCAATCTTATGAAATCAGCCGGTTTCTCCAAGCTTTAAATTGCGTCCCCTATTATACCAGCACATCCGCAAAAAAAGAAGAAGAAAATTTCCGAATTCGAAATTCGGAAATTTTTCCTGTTTTTTTTTCATTCCTATTGAATGCAAAAGCATGGGTCAGAACGACTCTTCCTCAAGCTCAATCCCGCGTTTTAAGCCTTTCTCACCATAACGAATCCGAATTTCATCGACTGCCTGCAGCAGACGGTCGATTTTATCAGAAGGTTGTTGAAACAGCGAAAGCTGGACAGGTTCCGGGGAAAGCCCAGACACGCCAACGCCAATCAGGCGAATCGGGCGGGACTCTTTCTGCCAGATATCCGTGAAAAGGTTCTGCGCATGCAGATTGATCCAATCGTTTTGACAGATCCGCTGATCCAGTTTAATCTGCCGGGAAAGGGTCACAAAATTGCTCCAGCGGAGTTTTAACCGCACCGTGTTTCCGCACAGCCCATATTTCCGCAGCCGGAAACCGATCTGATCCGATTGGTGAAGAATCGTTTTCCGCAGCAGGGATTCGTCATCCACATCCTGGGCAAAGGTACATTCCTGACTGACGGATTTCGCCTCCTGCGGATCCGGATCGACCGGTCTGTCATCCAGCCCCAATGCCCGGTCCCGCATAGATCCGGCATGTCTGCCGAAAATTTTGGACAGATGCCCGGACGGATAGGAAGCAAGCTGTCCAATCCGGCAAATCCCCAGATCCCGCAGCAGTTTTTCCGTTCGATCTCCCACGCCCCATAATTCGCCGATCGGAAGCGGCGCCAAAAAGGCGGCCTCGCTCCCCGGCAGGACCTGCGTCACGGCATTGGGATAGCTCCCGCTTTTACTCTTCTTTTTTCCGATTGTGTTCGCAATTTTGGCCACCAGTTTGTTGGAAGCCACCCCAAACGAACAAGGCAGAACAATCCGGGAATTGATCTCCTTCTGGATCTCCAGCGCAATCATCCGCCCATCTTTGGGAATATCCGAAACGTCCAGGAAGGCTTCGTCAATGGATACCGGCTCCATCAGCGGCGTCCAATTACGCAGGATCGCCATGACTTCTTCCGATTTTTCTCTATAAAGATGATGCCCGCCATGAACAATGAGCAGACCGGGACAGACACGAACAGCCTGTGACATCGGCATAGCCGAATGAACACCCAGCCTCCTCGCCGCATAAGAGCAGGAGGATACGACACCCCGCTGATTTGGATCTCCTCCGACCGCAAACGGCTTTCCTTTCAGGCTCGGGTCCAACTGTTCCTCGACCGCGCAGAAGAAAGCATCCAGATCAACATGCAGAATTTTTCGTGCCCTTTCCATACGTTCTATTATAACTGAAAATAGAACATATGGAAATCTTTACAGCAGCAACCAGCAATTCAAAATACAGAAAGAAAGTTTTATGGTTCTGTTGTTTTGCGCTCCACGGAAAACAACAGAACCATCAGTTCCTCGTTATTCCCGAAAGGAGTTCAAATTGATTCCGAAACGACCGTAAAACGCGACTGGATATGCTTCCCCTGCTCCGCCTCGTCGATCATCGCGACGGCATAATCCGCATAGCTGATCTGGCTCTTTCCGGCTGAATTGAAAATCAGTTCATCCCCGCCGGTCCTGTATTTGCCGGTACGAGGGCCATCCGCGACAAAATCAGCCGCCGGACTGAGATAGGTCCAGTTAACATCTTTCCGCACGCGCAGCGCGTCAAACGCTGCGGCCATATTCATGGGAATCGCCTTATATTCCGCCGGAAAATCCGGCGTGTCCATCAGACGGAGCGTATGTTCCGGATCGACATACAGGCTTCCCGCCCCGCCGACGACCAGCAACCGATTCGGTTTTCCGCTGAGCAGGTCAGCAAGATATTTTAACGTGGTCTGATGCAGGATCAGCGTTTCCGGCGCCCATGTGCCGAAAGCGTCAATAATAACCGCATGATCCTGAAGATCCGCATAAGTCAGATCCAGCAACGCTTTTTCCAGCACTGTTGCTTTCGGTTCGGTTACCTTCGTTTTATCCCGCACAATGGCGGTCACTTCATGCCCCCTGGCAATCGCCTCTTTCAGCAAAAAGCCGCCCTGTTTTCCGGACGCGCCGATGATCGCAATTTTCATAATATATCGCTCCAATCTCTTGTTTCTATTAGATTTAATACTATACTATATCGGTACAGAAAAAAAGTAAAGTAAGCACTTATTTGAAATATAGTTTCTTTTTTATACTTTAAAAAGAAAGAACAGGAGATCAAAAATGGAAAAATATTTGCCATCCTGCCCGGTCGAAACCTCATTATTGCTGATTGGGAACAAATGGAAGATTTTGATTTTGCGGGATCTTTTGTCCGGGACAAAGCGCTTCGGCGAGCTGAAGAAATCGCTCGGCGGGATCACACAGAAGGTATTAACGGCGAATTTACGCTCAATGGAAGCCGACGGACTGCTGACCAGAAAAATCTACGCGGAAGTGCCGCCGAAAGTGGAGTATACACTGACCCGGACCGGGATCAGCCTGAAACCGGTTCTGGACGCGCTGGGGGATTGGGGAAAGGACTATCAATCAGTCCGATGATTTGCCGCAGCGCATCCTCGGCTTCCGGGATATCCAAAAGCATCCAATCATGGATCATGTCCTCATATTCGCAGTAGTTGACCGCAATGTCCTGACTGGCCAAAATCGATTGTAATTTCCGGGCATCCGCAACCAGAAAATCCAGCGTTCCGATCAGCAGGCTGATCTTTGGCAGACCGTTGAACGTCCCATAGATCGGGCTCAGCATCGGGCCTGCCGGATCCGCCTCACCGGCATAAGCTATACCGGACTCGATCAGGCCCTGCAGCGATAAGAATGGATCCTGCCGTTCGATATTCTGAATTTCCGGATTCGTCATCGTAATATCCAGCCAGGGGGAGAGCAGAATAAGCTGTTCCGGCTGAGGAATACCCTCGTCCCGCAGCTTTTGCGCCAGCGCCAGGCAAAGCCCTCCGCCGGCGGAATCGCCCATCAGGATCACCTGGTCTGCCAGCGTCTGCTGGATCAGCTGTTGATATACCGCCAGCACCATTTCAAAAGCGGCTGGAAATTTATGCTCCGGCGCCAAAGGATAGTCCGGAACAATCGCCGTACAGTTTGCGCTGTTGACCAGCTTGACCAAAAACTGCCAATGTGGCAGGATAAAACTGTTCACATAAGCGCCGCCATGCAGATACAGGATCTTTTTTCCCCCCGGACCTTCCAACGGCTCCATCCGGAAGACAGTCCGGTCTCCGATGGTCTTTTCGGATAGACGGCATTGCTGCGCGATCCAGGCAGGCGGCCGTGGATGAAAAAACCGATCCAGCGGGATAGATTTTTGCTCTAACAGCGGTTTCACTCGGACAACCCGCAAAAGAAAGTTCAACACCCGGCTTTGTAGACTGGCCATATTGGAAAACCTCGCATCCCATTAATAGAAAAGTTTATCATTAATCTACTTTTACTCAAGTTTACTACATCTGACGCCAAAAATTCGGAATTTAATCAATTCTTTTGAATAAACAACAGAATTACAGCATATCTTTTTTATATTTGGCTCGGTGTCAAAAGTCAAATTGCTGAATCAACAGAAAAACACGCGGGCCGCAGGGAATTCTTCCCACATTTCGAATCGGGACGGCATTTTTGCTTACCGCGCAAATCGGCAAGTTGTGCTATACTTGGAGTTAGTATACACTAACCTTAAATGCCGCGACATAAATGAATGCAAATTTGGTATCCTTAAATCGGGAATTCGAAATGTGAACAGGCAAGCTGTATTCAGAGAAGCAGGTTTATCATTCGAATTGCCGTGCTTAAACCGGATCACCGAGACAAAATAGAGCCGATATCATCAGACCGCTTTTCGGAAGAGACAACAATTCGAGACAGGAGCATGACGATGGAGAAAAATAAGAAAGCAATGTCCAATAAAAAAGCGGTCGTCAAATCGATCGCGGGAATTTTTTCCGTCGGCCTGATTATTTTTGTCAGCGCGGGCACCATCCGTTATTGGCAGGGGATCCTGTATATCGCGCTTGTCGTTGTGATGTCGGGCATTCTTTATTTCACCGTATCCGGTAACCGGGAATTGATCGAAGAACGATTCAAACCCGGCGCGGGTATCAAACCCTGGGATCGGGTTTATTGGCGCCTCTCGCTGATCCTGCATTTCGTCACTTTGGTCACTTCCGCGCTGGACGCCGGCAGATTCCACATCTCACCGGAATTACCCGTCTGGCTGTATATCACAGCCACAGGAATTTATATTCTCGGTCAGTTGATTTTTATCTCCGCCAGAAAAGTCAATCATTTTTTCTCATCGGTCGTCCGCATCCAAAAGGACCGGAATCAGACCGTATGCATGGACGGGCCTTACCGGTACATCCGCCATCCGGGTTACCTCGGCGGACTGCTCTTTACGGTTGCGATACCGCTGCTGCTCGGTTCCATCTGGGGACTGATCCCGGCCGGAATCACGTTTTTCACAATGCTGCTCAGAACCGGACTGGAAGATGAAACGCTGGAAAAAGAACTGGAAGGATACAAAGCGTACCAGGCCAAGGTCAGATACCGGCTGCTGCCCCATATCTGGTAAGAGGCCGGCAATCCGAATCCTGATAAGCGTGTCTAAAGGCCGGGGAACAGCAACGCAGATTTAACGGACGTTCGAAGATGCCGCCTGCGATACCCGTTAGCACCCGTCGGGGTGCTTATATGCTGTGTTCATTGCGTTCAAGATCAAAGAAGACTGCGCGGTTCTGTTGTTTTGGCCGAAAGCCAAAACAACAGAACCGCGCAGTCTTCTTTATTTTCGAATTGTTGGGAAATGCCCGGTGAAACAGCTGCAATCTTCAAGTAGAATTAAAAAAGACCACTCGCAGAAAAAAGCGTTTCCGAAATGGAGAATGGAGCGGGAGCCGGATACAGTCAAATTTCTCAGTCTGCTCCTGCAAACGCAGAGATACGGCAATTCGAAAATATGGAAATCCTTTCGAATAAAAGCAATCAAGTCACCTTCGGATCGCCGGCAGGGATACCTTCTGCAACCAGATAAAAAACGGAGAAAAGAAAAAAATGGACTTTTCTGAATTAGTCCGCCGGCGTGAAAGCTGCCGGAGCTATACGGACAGACCCGTCCCGCGCGAGAAACTGGTGGCGTGCGTTGAGGCCGCCCGCATGGCGCCTTCCGCCTGCAACAGCCAGCCCTGGCATTTTGTCATCGTCGATGAACCGGAACAACAAAAAGCTTTGGCCGAGGCAACGGATAATTTTATCCCGGGCATGAACGCTTTCGCCGCACAGGCGCCCGCTTCGATCATTGTGCTCGAGGGAAAAGCCACGCTGATGGCCCGGCTGGGCGGCTCGATCAACCACCAGTATTATGCGCATATGGATGTCGGAAACGCGCTGGCTTATCTGACGCTGGCGGCAGCGGATCAGGGCCTGGCAACCTGCATTCTTGGCGTATTTAACGAAAAACAACTGAAAGCTGCCTTTGCTATTCCGGAATCTTTCCGCATTCGCGCCGTTGTGCTGTGCGGGTACACGAAACGGGAGGAACCGCGGGCAAAGCGGCGGAAAGCGCTGGATGAAATTCTCAGCGTGAACAGTTTTAACCGGAAAAATGAAAAAGAAAGCGGGAATGAATGAAACTTGTATCATGGAACGTCAACGGACTTCGGGCTTGCCTGAACAAAGGATTTCCGGACTTTTTTGCCGGCGCAGACGCAGACATATTCAGCATCCAGGAGACAAAGATGCAGCTTGGACAAGCTGAACTGGATACGCCCGGATATGAACAATACTGGAACTACGCCGAAAGAAAAGGGTATTCCGGGACCGCGGTTTTCACCCGGATCCTGCCGCTCACCGTCAGTTATGGGATCGGCAGGACCGAACATGATTCGGAAGGGCGTGTGATCACGCTTGAATTTCCCAGCTTCTTTCTTGTCAATGTGTATACCCCCAACGCGCAGCGGGAACTGACCCGCCTCGCTTACCGGATGGAGTGGGAAGATGCGTTCAGGGAATACCTGTTCGGACTTGATCAGAAAAAACCGGTCATTGTCTGCGGTGATCTGAACGTCGCGCATAATGAAATCGATCTGAAAAATTATAAAACGAATGTCGGGAACGCTGGATTCACCAATGAGGAACGCAGCAAAATGACCGCGCTGCTTGCTTCCGGATTCACGGACAGTTTCCGCTGGCTGTATCCCGACAAAAGCGGGGCGTATACATGGTGGTCTTATATGTTCCACGCGCGTGAAAACAACGCCGGCTGGCGGATCGATTATTTCCTCACGTCGGACAGATTGCGCGAATGGATTATCGACAGCGTCATTCACAGCGATGTGATGGGGAGCGACCACTGCCCTGTCTCGCTTGAGCTCAGACCGCTGCAAAGCAGCTGATCCTTTCACAGCAATCCGACTTTTGGCATTTGAGCCAAGATTCGAATTTATCGAAGCGGAAACTGTGTGTTTTTGCGCTTCGCGCAGATACAAATCAACAGTAAGTCTTTCGCTCATCTGAAAGCTTCCTATTTCAGATTGCTGACTTTTTCTACGGAGGTGCCTATGGGAACCTGGCTGGATTCCGTGAATATCCGGCTGATGAATGAAACCGATTTGCCCGCCATCGAATGGGATGGTGAATATAAACGCTACAGAAGAGTTTACCGGGAGATTTACCGGGGCTCCCTGGCGGGGCGGTCCGTTCCCTGGGTCGCCGAAATCAGCAATATCGGGATCATCGGACAGGTTTTTTTAACCGAAAAACAGCCGCATGAAGATTATGCTGATCGTCCCTATATGTTTCTCAGTTCGTTCCGGGTTAAACCGGCATACCGGAACCTGGGGTTGGGGACGCTCCTGCTGAAAGTCTGTGAGGTAACGGCCGGCGATCGGAAAATTGATATCATCGTTCTGAATTGCGCAAGGTCGAACCAGCGCAGCCGAAGCTTTTATGAAAAAAACGGATTCGTCGTGGTACGGAATGATCCCGGAAAATGGTCGTATATCGACGATGAAGGGAAAATCAGGGAAGAAACAAACCCGGCTTGGGTGATGAGAAAAAAGCTGGTTTCCTCGTCTAAAAGTTGAAGATCAACGCCTCCGCTTTTCAAAATGAGGGGGTATCCAAAGTGTCCGTTCGGCTTTTGCTATCCGAATCATATTCGAACTCCTGTTCTAACCTGCTTTTAATATTCGATTGATATAATTCGGTAGTAGAGGATAACAGGATGATCAATCGAAAATTTGAATTACAGGCTCCATACCAGCCAATGGGGGACCAGCCGGAAGCCATTGCGGCACTGGTGGACGGTGTCCAAAACGGACTGCGCCACCAGGTTCTGTTAGGCGCAACCGGGACTGGCAAAACCTTCGCCATGGCCAACGTGATCCAGCAGGTTCAGATGCCCGCGCTGATCCTGGCGCACAATAAAACCCTGGCGGCACAGCTTTATGCGGAGTTTAAAGAGTTTTTTCCCAATAACGCTGTCGAATACTTTGTAAGCTATTACGATTACTATCAGCCGGAAGCGTACGTTCCCCGGCATGATTTATACATTGAGAAGGAAGTGGACACCAACGACGAGATCGACCGGCTGCGCCTCGCGGCGACAGCCGCGCTGGCCTCCCGTCCGGATGTGATCATCGTCGCCTCGGTTTCCTGCATTTACGGACTGGGGGATCCGGAGGCCTATGGAAAAACGGTGATCCACCTGAAGTCCGGTTCCATCCATCGCCGTAACGCGCTGCTGCGGAACCTGGTGGAAAGCCAATACCAGCGCAATGATATGGATTTTCACCCCGGTACTTTCCGCGTGCGCGGCGACACACTGGAAATCTTTCCGGCCTATTCCGACAGCATCGCCTACCGCATCTCCTATTGGGATGATGAAATCGAAAAAATCACCGAAGTAAATCCGCTCACCGGCGAAATCGTCGCGGTGCATGACGAAATTGCGATTTATCCGGCCAAGCATTACATCACCGAAGAAAGCCGGATGAAGCAAGCCGTTCAGGATATCGAAACCGAACTAGCTGAACGGATCAAATTTTTTAAAGATCACGAACAACTGCTGGAAGCGCAGCGGATTGAACAGCGCACGAAATTTGATCTGGAAATGATCAAAGAGACC
>CALAEB010000227.1 GCA_937890875.1 uncultured Anaerolineaceae bacterium
ATTTTTATTGTTGGGCGGCGCCGGGATAACCGGATTTATTTCCGCGGCGGGGCCGGCGGATTGACCTCGATCGGGGCGGCGATCGGGCTATGGTGGCCGATCATACCGTATATTCTGATCCCCTGTGTGCTTCTGTATTTTTTTGTCGGATATGCTTCCGTCGCGACGCTTTCGTTTAATATTGCTTCAACCATCGGCTTTGCGTACAATGCGGCGATCGGACAGGAAGGCGTGTCCTGGTGGTTTACGGCTTATGGTTTGTGCGCATTCGGGCTGGTTGCTTTGTCGCTCCGTCCGAATATCAAACGTCTGCGCCGGGGAGAAGAACGGCGGATTTCATTCCGTATCCGGTGGCGAAAATCTGACCGCGATCAACAGGAAAAAAAATAACCGGGAAACCGGTTATTTTTTTTATCAGGCAGGAATTAAAAATCATCCTCGTCGTCATCAAAATTCTGATCGTAATAATGGTCTGCTTCTTCCTGATCGGCGTCGTCCGCCGGCGTATAGGTGTCGTCAAAATTTAAATCGTCGAAATCATCTTCCAGCGGTTCTTCATCATATTCGTCCTCTGACTTCGGCAGGCCGCCCTCTGTGACAAGCTGTTTGAACATCCAGATCAGATTGCGCTTGTGCAGCTGTTCCGCCAGCCCGCCCAGGTAGACCCGGCTCTTTCCGCAGGATTCAATGTTGACATTATTGAGATATTCTGCCGGATTGCGTTTTTTGATCGCTTTTTCCACCACTTCACGCACATTTTTAATATAGTTGACATTTTCCTCTATCGCGTCATCAATTTCGCCGCGCAGGATAATATCCCCATGGCCCTGAATAATATTTTCCAGCCCCATGGTGCTGAACTTTTTCATCACGGCCAAAACATCTTTGTAGCGGCCATCGGTCAGCTGCGGCACCGGTATGAAAGCGTCACCCGCGAACAGGATCCGGTCTTCCTCCACAAAAACGGATATTCCGTCCTCACTGTGTCCCGGTGTAAGCAGGATGATTAAATTCTTTTTTCCGACTTTCAGCGTCAGGTCGCCGTGAGAGAAAGTCAGGTGCGGCAAAATAATTTTTGTGTCCTGAAACAGCGGATTTTGTTTTTTGGTCGCTTCAAGCGCAGGGATCCCTTTTTCCCGCAGAAATTCAGTGCATTTGGTGTGTCCGATGATTGTGGCCCCCGGGAAATAACAATTTCCCCAGGCATGATCAGACTGCGAGTGCGTGTTGATCACATAACGGACTGGCACGCCGATTTCCTCAACGACGAATTTGCGGATGGCGATCGATTCTTCAGGTACAGCCAGCGTGTCAACTACGATTGCCCATTGCGGACCGACAATGACTCCTGCTGTCACTTGGGCATAAACTTCGCTTTGGAACCAATATACATTTTCAGAGACGCGCTCTCGCTGCATAATTCTAAAAAATCCTTTTTTCAAATATCACAAGTTTTTGAAGTGTTAAAAAAAATAATTATAGATTAGCACATTCAAACAGAAAAGTCAAAATGACTTTGAACAGGGATTCGAAATTTGAAAACGATCCGCTGTTGCCCGCTTGTTTTTGCTCAAAGAGGTATCCCCATTTCGAGTTGCTGCGACTTTGAGACATTTCGAATTTTGGATCTGTCTCATCGAAATTAACTCTTTGGAGACCCTGCGGTCAGACAAGCGCCGGAGGCACAACAAAAAAGCGATCCTTTGGTCATTTTTCAGGTTCCCATTGCTGATCATCATTTTCAAATTCAAAATTCGACAACGCTCTTAATTTCTGAAGAAATCCGTTTTTCGTCTAAATAAGAAGAAAAGAACACCCCGTTGGATGTTCTTTTAGCACCTCCAGCGAGATTCGAACTCGCGTTTTAACCTTGAAAGGGTTGCGTCCTGGTCCCCTAGACGATGGAGGCTCGTTCCTTAACGCAGGATATTTTAGCAGGTGTTTCTTTTTCCGTCAAGGGAACTTTTTTTTCGGTGTTGATGATCAGCGATGCGTTCATCCAAATAAGGTATCAGCGAAAATGACAGCGCTTGAAGATTTTATTGCGGATTCTGTGAATATGAAAATGTCCGGTTTTCGCCAAACCGGACTCAGTGGATAATGAGGATAAATTCGGCTTTCAGTCCGCCGTTTTTGCGGATGATTTCATCGCAGCTGGCGGTCAGGATCAACTCGTTCGGCTGGGTGAGATTACAAGCCAGGGTGACGGTGTGCCCTTTACCGAAGACTTTACTGACATCGGTCAGCAGGCTGACGAGCCGGTAAGGCGTATCCATCAGGATGACCGGCAGATGATGCATTTTCAGCTTTTTTAATTCCGCGTTTCGTTCCGCCGGGACGCGGGAGAGGAAACCGCCGAAGATGAATTTTTTCAGCGGGATGGGGGTGACGGATATGGCCGCCATCAGGGAGGAGGCGCCGGGAACCGGGACAACGCTGAAACCGGCGCTGGAAACCATGGCGACCAGTTCTGTTCCGGGGTCGGAGAAAAGCGGCGTTCCGCAGTCGGAAACCAATGCCAGATTCTGTCCCTGTGCCAGCCGGATCAGGATGGCTTCGATCTGCCCGGCCTCGTTATGTTCATTTAATGGAATGATCTCTTTTTCAATCCCGAGTTTTTTCAGTAGCCGGCTGCCGTTGCGGAACTCTTCGCAGATTAACGCGTCCACCGATTCGAGTGTTTTCAGTGCGCGGAGCGTAATATCATCCGGGTTCCCGATCGGGGTTGCGACAATATAAAGGGCATTTGCTGTTTTCATGGTCCGAATTTTATCATTATCCGCTTCGTCCTGCTTTCTCCGATAATTCGACACGAGGATATTTCTTTCAAAATTAAAGAGAAGAACAGAATATCACTTCAAATTGGGGCCTGGACATTCGAATCAAATTTGGCCTGTGTGTCAAAAAAACAGAACCACAGTTTCCTCTTTCGATAAATTCGACATTTGGCATCCTGACCAAATTTCGAATTGCCGGGGCTCGAGATGCTGCTCGGATTGCCGGAACAAAGTTGAACAGCCGGATGCGATGATAGAATTATTCCATGAAATTATCCTCCCTGACCAAAACATCCCTGCTGCTGTTTATCTGTTTCGGGATCGACAAGCTGGCTGCGATCCTGCGGCAGTTAATTATCGCCCGGCAATTCGGTTTATCGGCTGAACTGGATGTCTTTAATATCGCCAATAATCTCCCGGATATGCTGTTCATCCTGATCAGCGGCGGAGCGATGGCCATGGTGCTGATTCCGGTCATGACCGAGGTGATCACCCGGGAGGGGAGAGCGGCCGGTTGGCGGCTCTTTTCTTCCGTAGCGAACCTGGCCTTCCTTTGTTCGCTTCTGCTGGCAGTGATCATTGCGCTTTTGGCGGAACCGATTGTCTCTTCGGAAATCGGTATCGCGCCCGGTTTTTCTGAAGAACAGCGGGCACAGGTGGTGATGCTGATGCGGCTGAATCTGATCGCGACTATGATTTTTTCCGTCAGCGGGCTGGTGATGGGCGGCTTACAGTCCAATCGTCATTTCCTGCTGCCGGCGCTGGCGCCGATTCTCTATAATGTCGGGCAGATTTTTGGCGCGGTGATCCTGTCTCCCGAGACGCCTTATATGATCGGGCCGGTCAGCCTCCCCTGTTTCGGCATGGGTATTTACGGGTTGGTGACCGGGGTGATCCTCGGCGCGGTGCTTCATCTGCTTATCCAGATTCCTGGTTTGATCCGGCTGAAATTCCGCTGGTCCCCGGTGATCGCTTTTCAGGATGCGGCTGTGCGGAAGCTGCTGGTACTTTCCGTTTTCTTCGTCCAGCTGATTTTCATCGTGCGGGATAATCTCGCTTCCCGGCTGGCCGCGGGCGCGGTCACCGCGCTCAGTTACGGATATATGTTTCAGCAGCTGCCGGAAACGCTGATCGGAACGGTGATCGGGACAGCCATTTTGCCGTCGCTTTCGGCGTTCGTGGCTGAAAAAGACAAAACGGCTTATGAAGAGACGGTCCGGAAATCCTGCCGTTTGTCTCTCGCGTTGTCGCTCGGGAGCGCGGTGATCATCGGCGTCGGGCTGGGTCCGCTGGTGCAATTCGCGTTTGGTATGACGGCGGCGGAAAGCGATTTTCTGAT
>CALAEB010000228.1 GCA_937890875.1 uncultured Anaerolineaceae bacterium
GGTTTGACCGCCATAACGCCAACCATCAGCGCGGTATCCATCAGTGCAATCGGCACAAAAAGCCGGTGAACATGTGTCACCAGTGATCCGACAAACCAGACGGCTGCGAACAGATAGAAAAAAGCCAGCATCGGCTGGGCCGACCGCTCCAATATCAGGTTGCGCCCCAGGATCTGTTCAGACGAGGTAAAAATGATGGATGAATTTCCGACAATAATCATGCTGTTGATCGGAATCGTAAGCGCGACAAAGGCTAAAAACAAACACAGCACAGAGGAAATCAGCGTGATCATTTTTTGTTTTTCAGAAAAAAGCAGCGAAAAAGCGCCAAAAATGAAAGGCAGGATGGACCACAAAAAGGGAGCGCTCATTCAAACCGCTCCATATCCGAATCCTGAGAAGCATCGATGTCTTTTTCCGGCCGGATCAACACATATGCGCCCGACAGCGCGATCAGCAGATTAATCGCGGTTAAGAATCCGAAAACCAGTGAGGAGTCTTCCAAAAGGATATAAACTAATTCAAAGCCAAAAAAAACAAGCAGTAATCCGAGAAACATCATAAAATGATCATCATTCAGGCCGATGATCGCAATTCCCATCACGATCATCCACAGTGAAGAAAAGAGGATGGAATCCGGAATGGGAATCCATACGGCGATCCTCGGTTCGATCGAAAGGATCATCACCCACAGGACCAGGCTGAACACGGCCCGGAACAGCAGCCCGGGCGTGATGTCCGGCATGCGAATTGGAGCCTGCCAATTCACATGCTCGGTCCCAAGAATCAACCCGCCGGCAAATCCGGTGATGAAAAGAATAAACAGAATTTGCGGGGAAAAAATCCGTACCAGCAGCAGCACCGCTCCGATATAATGCAGAATATAAGCCAGGACACTGTACCGTCTTTCCTCAACGTCTTGATTCACCAGAATTACAAGGGAACCGAACGAGATCATCCCGACGCCCAAAACAGAAGTAATCGGCAGTTGAATATTCACGCGCCGGCTCCGGACAAAATCAGAAAAATAAAGGCGGCCAGCAAAATAAACTCCCAGAGAATACCACCAGGACTCTCAATAATTCCGGACAAGAAAAACACGCTTTTCCGGATCAGGCCCGAGAGAGAATCCAACAGATTGAAAAACCAGCGGAGCCCCAAAAGCCATTGATTGCCGCGCAAAAAGAGCGCCACGCCGGCCTGTCCCCAATTGAGCAGATTCCGATACCGTGCATTGATTGTCAGCCTGGAAAACGCGGCCCAGACCAAAACCGCAATCAAGGCGACCGAACCGGACGCCCAGGGAACACCAATTTGATGGGTGAAGTCCCAATTTAAATAAGCAACCAGCAGATGAGAAACAAACATCATCACAAACCCGAAGGGATAAACCGTCCGCATCCATGGCTCCAAAGAATTTAAGGCACGGTCACCCTGCGAATGGATATGAATCAGCAGTCCCGTCAACAGATTACCCTGTACAAAGGTAAAAAGCAGATCCATCAGCGTGAGCGGATACACAATCAGTCCATGCCATCCCGCCGCGTTGGGGAGATATGGAAGACCGGAGAAAAAAAGCGCGTTCAGCATCAGGAAAACGCTCATTTCCCGGCTGCGGATAATATACAGGAAAACCGGAGCGCCAGTCATGATCAGAGCAACACAGACGCAAAAGCCATACTGGCCACAGCCGAAATAAAATACGACATCCGATGGTTTTTATTCTCAGAGAGAATCCATCCCAATGAACAAATCAGCGCGGAAAATCCGGAAAAAATGCTCAATGCAACGGCGATATCGGGAGAGAGATAGGATACCGGAATTCTTGAAAGAACCGAAAGCACCGAGACCACAGAAACCAGACGCAGGATTGTCCCCAATCCGATCTGTGCCTCTTCCAGCTCCATATAAGGCTGATAAATCGGCACAATTCCCAACCGCAAGGCACAAGCGACCAGCATGATGACTCCGCCGGCGAAAGAAACGGTTTCCGCCGGCTGCTGCATGCTGACCGCCAGCCCGACCGCTGCCAGAAAAGTCCCCGTCAGGCGAATTGAAATCGTGGTCCGCAATAATTGCAGAAAGCCGGCCTGGCCGGAAGTGGAAAGCAAAAACAAAAAGTCAAGGATATCAAAGATCATCCAGCAAAAGATCACCGGCCAAATTCCGCCGGAGGTCACCGCAACAAACCCAATCAGTGTGATAAACAAAAAACCGATCCAACGGGTCGCCGACAGGTTTGCGTCCATACGGGACGGCGCTGTCAACATCAAAATCAGGAACAGAGAAGCAAGCGCCATCATATACGGCCAGGAAATCGCGTCCAGCGTAAATACGAGTGGAATATCCGCCGCTTCAAACGCGCTGTGCCCGATTTGGAACGAAGAATTGGGGGTCCAGTGCAGATAAAGCGTCCATAACCACACCAGGACCGACGCGATAACCGCGATCAGCCAGGATAAACCGACATTTCGCCGGATATTGTGCTGCAGCCCGATGAGACCGGCGGCGGGAGCCAGCGTTTGATAAAACGTCCGCCTCCCCGCTTTCCCAGCCACTTTGTCCCATCCACGATCAGCTTTCCGCGCAGAAAAACTTTTTCGGGGAATCCGGTCAGTTCCAACCCTTCATATAAATTATAGTCAGTTCGATGCTGCGAAATTCCGGCACCATAGCGAACTTTTTTCCGTGGATCCCAGAGCACGACATCCGCGTCAGCGCCGGGAATCAGGCTCCCTTTTTGCGGGTACATGCCGAAAATTTTTGCCGGATTACTGCACATTACCTGCACAAATTGCGTGGGGGAAATTCTGCCCTCAACAACGCCTTTTGTCCAAAGCACCGGCATCCGGTCCCCCACGCCGGGAAGTCCATTCGGAATTTTCGAAAAATCATCCTTTCCGAGTTCTTTTCCGGGCTGCTGATAAGGAGCTCCTTCATAAATCAACGGTTTTGTCCCATCACAAAGAAACGGGCAATGATCCGTGGAAACCACCTCGATAGTTCCGTCTGCCAGCGCATTCCACAGCCCCTGGTTATCCTTCTCTGAACGCATCGGCGGGGAACAGATCCATTTTGCGCCGTCCGGACGTTCCAGATCTTTTTCCGTAAACAGCAGATACTGCGGACAGGTCTCGCCGAATACCGGCAGCCCGCGTTCCCGCATATAATAAAGCTGATCCGCTTCTTCAGCAACATTCATATGGACAATATACACCGGCGCCTTTCCCGCTGAATAGGCCAACGCGCAGACACGGAGGACGGACTCAACAGCTCCCCACGCCGGACGTGTGCGGGCGTGCCAGACCGGTTCGGTATGACCGGCCTTCAGCGCTTCGGCGACCAGGAGTTCAATCAGATCACCGTTTTCCGCATGGATCAGGGAAAGGACGCCCAGGTCTTTTGCCTCCCGCATCACCTGGAATATCTCACCGTCCTGCAGCCGCATTCTGCCATTGTAGGCGGTGAACATCTTGACCGATGTCACGCCCAATTCCGGCAGCTGCGCAATCTCGGACAGCGTCTTCTGATTGAAGCGCGTGAAGTTCTGATGGATCCCATAATCCACCGCCACATTCGGCAGCGCGTTCTCCTGCCAGGCATGGAAGCTGTCCACCAGCGACAGCAGGTCATGGTTCGCGAAATCAATCACTGTCGTTGTCCCGCCGAAGGCAGCAGCTTTCGTCCCGGTATAATGATCATCAGACGAAACCGTGCCGGGCATCGGCAAATTCAGGTGAACGTGCGGGTCAACCCCGCCGGGCAGGACAAGTTTTCCTGCCGCATCAATAATTTCCGCCGTTTCAGAACCGGGAAAATTCTTGCCGATTGCGGCAATTTTTTCGTCCCGGATGAATAGATCCGCCTCAAAGATTTCAGATTCGGTAACAAGGGTTCCGCCGGTAATAATTTTTTCCATGATACTCCTTTTTCGGGATATGCCCGTCTGTTCCCGCCGCTGCAGCGGACCGGAACGTGAATCACAAGGGATGTTTTTATAATTATGTCAAATGGTTTTACCGATCTGCATAATCGCAAAACGTTAAATCTGATCGGAATATTCTGAATTCATCGGCATAATCGGAATTTCCGCCGTCATTGCCTACAGATCCAAACCGG
>CALAEB010000229.1 GCA_937890875.1 uncultured Anaerolineaceae bacterium
AGATTTAGGGGCAACTATGAAAGATTATTATAAAATCAGCGAGATTTCAAAACTTTACGGAATCGGAATCGATTCGCTGCGCTACTATGAAAAAATCGGTGTGCTCCATCCACGCCGGGACAGCAATGGATACCGGCTTTACAGTCTGAAAGATATCTATAAGCTGAATACCATCCGCAGTCTTCGCCAGTTGGGATTCTCCATGAAACAAATCAAAGCGTATCTGGATGAACAGCGCATCGCGAACACGCTGGCGCTGCTGCACGAGGAACAGGCGGTGATCCAAGCACAGTTGGCGGCCCTTCATGCTGTGGAACAAACGATCCGGAATCGGATTCTCGCTCTCCAAGACGCATCCCAAATTCGGACCGATGTCTTTACGGTGAAAACATTCCCGGCGCGTCCCTGCGTGCAGCTGAGCGAATATATTACACGCGATGAGGAAATGGACTTTGCCATCCGGAAATTGCACCGGAAGCATGAAAGCAGGATTCATGATTTCGGTACGCTGACCATCGGTGCATCCGTATCCGTTGAAGATTTGAAAAAAGGTGTTTTGAATGTGTTCCATTCCGTATTTTTTATCCTTGAACCTGAAACGGAAGAAATCGACTTTCTCATCCCGGCGGGACAATACCTTTCTTTTTTCTATCGCGGGGATTATCGCCAATCCCCGGACCGGATCCGGGAAGTCTTGAATTATGCGCAAAAATCGGGCCATCGCGTTCTGGGGGATCCTTTCGAAATCTATGAAATCGACAACCGGGATACAGTCCGGACGGAAGAATTCCTGACCGAAATCCAGGTCAGAATTTCGGAAAAAAAAGGCTCGGAAAGCCCCTGAAAATCAGACGGTATCCACAACAACAAAAGAACACTGTGCAGGAATACACCGGTCCGAATGCCTGCTTGATCATAAAAATCAAAAGAGATTGAGGAGAAACAAAAGCTTCTCTTCAATCTCCTGTCAAGGTCTGAACGCGTGCGGTTCAGGGATGATTATGCCAGGCACCGGTCGAGCGAATCACAAATCGCTTTTTCGTCCATATCCGCTCCGATAAAGACCAGCCGGTTCATCCGGTCACCATACCGCTCATCCCAATTTTCCCGCGAGGCAGGGTCCCGCTTCCACACTTCTTCCCGTTCCTGTGGCGAAGCTGCCGCCAGCCAGCGTGAGAAAGGATGCATATTGATTGCTCTCCCGGCTTGATCAAGCAGGAAACAGGTGGTTTCTTCCTCCGCGAGCCAAATAAGCCCTTTGCAGCGGATAACCGGAGCCGGAAAACGGTTGATCCAGTTTTCCAGCTTGCGGCCATCAAAAGGTTGCCGACGGTAATAGACAAAGGTACTTACCCCGTACTCCTCCATATGGGAATGAGCTTCGTCATCGTGATGATCCTCACGAGGATAATATTCGTCAGAATGTTCCGCCGCATGTTCGTGATTGTGGCTTTCACCATCAGCAGGATGCTGCGTGGAGTCAAATAATTTCTCACGCTCAAGCGACTGCGCCCAGCCGGCTGAAAGGAAAGTTCTGGTGAAATCAAAAAGGCCAACATTCAAAATATCTTTGGATGGTACATCCGTGAAACAGGTTTTCACAATCCGAGCCGAAGGCTGCAGCGCCCTGATGATCGCTTCGATTCTTGCCGTTTCTTCTTCCGATAACAAATCCGTCTTGTTTAAAAGGATCAGGTTACAGAACTCGATCTGCTCGACCAGAAGCTGTGAGATATCCGCTTCCTCCGGATGAAACAGCGCTTCTCCGCCTGAGAATTCCGTCAGCAGACGGTAGGCGTCCACGACAGTTATGATGGCGTCCAGCCTGCATATCGGTAGGATGCCGTATTTTTTCAGGCTGCTGTCCAGCATGACAATGGACTGCGCAATCGGCTGCGGCTCACAGATCCCGCTGGCCTCAATCAGGATATAGTCAAAGTTGCCGATGCCGGCCAGACGGGTAATTTGATCGATCAGATCCATCTGGAGCGTACAGCAGATACAGCCGTTGCTCAGTGCCACCAGACTGTCATCAGCGAAGGAAGCATGCCCTTTTTGAGCGATCAGTGCGGCGTCAATGTTCACTTCACCAAGATCGTTGACAATCACGGCAATCCGGAGCCCTTGCGGATCGGCCAAAAGCCGGTTGACAAGCGTGGTCTTCCCGGAGCCCAGATAGCCGGTCAATATCGTCACCGGAACAGGTTTTCTCATAAAACGGTCCTCATCTATTCTTCAACTTTCCATTGAAACGGATCATGCAGGCGCTGCCAATTCATCTGCATTTCTTCATCTGTCAGCAGACACCGGTCAAGCTGTTCCGTAATACTCGCCTGATCCAGATGGATCCCGATAAACACCAGCTGATTGCGCCGGTCGCCAAACTCCTGATCCCACTTCTCCCGCAGATCAGGTTCGTCTGCCAGATAAGCTTCCAGGTCCTCCGGCGGCATCGCCGCCGCCCAATAAGCCATCGGGTAGATATCGATGTTTTTTCCCGCCTGTTCCATTAAAATGGTCAAGTCGTTATAATTGGGCAGCCACATAAATCCCTTCGCGCGGACAACGGAATCCGGAAATTCTTCCGCAAGAAAATGGTTGATCCGTTCCGGATGAAACGGTTTCACTTTCTCATACACGAAAGAGGTGATCCCATATTCTTCAGTTTCCGGCGTGTGGTATTCAGCATTCAATTCCTTGATCCAGCCGGCTGAATTATAGGCCCGGTCAAAGTCAAAGCGGTGTGTATTCAGGATTTCAGACAGCGGGACCACACCCATGACCGAACGGAGAATCTTCGCTTCCGGCTGCAAGGTTCGGATCACGGCCTCCACCTGATTCAGCTCGTCCGCAGAAAGGAGGTCGCATTTGTTCAGAAGAATGACATCACAGAACTCAATTTGGGCAATGAGCAGATCCATGATGTCCTCTTCCGCCTCATTTCCGCTGGCCTGACGGGCGACAACCTCCTCACCCGCGCCAAAATCCGACCAGAATCGCTGTGCGTCCACCACAGTGACCATGGTGTCCAGCCGGGTTTTCTCGGCCAGATCAATCCCCTGACCTTCGTCATAATAAACAAACGTCATCGCGATGGGCACCGGCTCGCTGATACCGGAAGCTTCGATCAAAATATAATCAATCGAGCCAAGCTTGGAGAGCCTGTCTACTTCTTTTAACAAGTCACCGCGCAGGGTGCAGCAGATACAGCCGTTTTGCATTTGGACCAGTTCCTCCTGTGCCCGGCTGAAACCGCCTTGCTTGATCAGTTCTGCGTCAATATTCACTTCGCTCATATCATTGACGATCACGGCAATTTTATAACCGTGGTCGCTGTTGAGGAGATAATTGAGGAGGGTAGTTTTCCCGGACCCGAGGTAGCCGCACAATACGGTCACAGGGATTCTTTTTTGCATAGATCGTTCCTTTCAATCCTGCCATTCTTTTAAAAAGGCGCTTATGAGAGTTAATTCTGTTGGGATTCAACGCACCGGGCGCATTTTCCGGGCGGCAGCAAAGTCAATCCTGCGTTTTTGGTTTTCAGCCCGGTAATTTTGAAGCTGTGTCATTGTTTCCTCCCGCATCGCCTTTATATAAATGCGAATGCGAATCATTTGCATATTATAGAGACCGGGCTCGGCCTTGTCAATACCACTGCAGATAAGAATATGACAGGAATCCGGACCGGATCCCTGAACGATCCCGCGAAAGCCGGCCGCCGACCGGATTCAGAAGCGTTTATAATTCCCCTTGCGCCAAATCAGGTTTCGGGATTTCTCAATGGAGAAACTTCCCACATAGGCAGAAAACAAAAAAAATGCATTCCGGATAAAAATATGGAGAGATTATTATGATCGAATTGGCATTTGGCGAAAGCCCGGGCGGTGCGCTGAAAATCGCGAAATCGATGAAACCGGGCCAGATGACAGGCGCCGCCGTGATCGGCGTCATCGGCGGGACCGCAGAAGAACGACGTGAGGCGATGAAACCCCGTGCCTGGAGCGGCATCCCCATAGAGGGCAGCGCGAAGGATGTTCAGGCACTGACGCTCGCGCTGGATATCGGCGATATTTCGGATACGCTTCCCGGTACAGACCTGGGATCACGCAAAAAGCTGCT
>CALAEB010000230.1 GCA_937890875.1 uncultured Anaerolineaceae bacterium
ACGTAGATCGCGCTGAGCAGCAGCGCGGCCATGACCGGGGGAACGGTCAAAGTTCTGATAATTTTTGCGATTGTGGCTTTCATACATAAATCCTTTTCCGGATCGCTCCCAAACAGATCGCGCAGAACGATCTTTTATGATATAGATTTTACTACCATATGATATAGTTTTGATAACCATTTATCAAATCCTATCACAAAACGGAAAGTACGCGCCATTGCATATTATGGTTTCCCACATTACAATTTCATAAAAAAAGCTCCAAATCAATACGGATTCGGGAGTCAAAAGTTGAATAATTAGAAGAAGAGGCTGTGGTTATATAACTACAGAGCATGGCAGACGCGGAGGTTGTTTTTTGCGCGCCGCGCAAAAAACAACCCTGTATTTACGCTTTCCGAGGCCGTTTCCCTACTTTTGATACCAAAATCAATGTTGATTACGGCGGCATGAAAAGACAGAGGATCATCAGCAATGTATACGCTTGAGGAAATAGAAAAATATCGCTGTCCGCGCTGGGATGACTGGCCGGATCTGGACCTGTATATGGATCAGGTCGTCAGCGTTCTGGAGAGAAAGGTCAGCATTTTTTACACGGATGAACAGGCCAAACCGGTTACGGCGATGATGATCAATAACTATGTGAAGCAAAAGATCATCACGCCGTCAAAAAATAAGAAATACCAGCGGGAGCATTTGGCCTGGCTGTATGTGATCTTCCTGTTGAAATCTGTTTTAAGCCTGACGGATATTTATAATGGAATCAAGCTTTTGAGCCGACTGCACTCCATCGAAAAAGCCTATGACCTTTTTTGTGACGAGATCGAATCCGCGCTGGCGACGGCTTTCAGCGGAAAAGAAAGCAAGACCGACCGTGACGATATCGAAGGAATCCAGATCATCCGGTCCATATCGCTGGCTTTTGCGTATACACAGCGGGCCAAGTTCCTGTTCGCGAGCCGCAAAAAAAGTGAGGATGTTCAGGCTGAATGAAAGCAAGGCATATGTTCAAGTTTTCGGATGCTCATTATTTTTCTGACGTCCAGGTTAATTTTGGTTCGAATGTACCAGCATAAAAAAAACCGGCAGGGTTCCCTGCCGGTTTTTTTTATGCTTTTCCGGGAGACTTATTTAATCTCAGCCAGATTCTCTTTTGTCGCGACGGTGACGCCGGTATCCACCACGAAAGCTTCTTCATCGGCAATCTTTTCGCCGTTGATCAGCTTCCAGGCGGCTTTGATGCCTTCATAACCCATCGTCCACGGATTCTGAACCATGGTGGCCTGGATCACTTCGCGATCCACCAGATCCTTCACCTCTTCAGAGAAGTCGAACCCGACCACAATGACTTCCCCGGCTTTCCCGGCCTGATCCACTGCGTTTCCGGTCCCGACAGTCGAACCTTCATTGCAGGCATAGAAACCGGCCAGATCCGGATAGCTGATCATGAAATCTTCGGCATAGTTCAACGCCTTCTGCTTGTCACCATCGCTGTATTGCACACCGACGATTTCGATATCCGGGAACGCTGTTCCCAATTCATCACGGAATTCATTTTCGCGGGTCATCGTGGTCTGAGAACCGGCCTGTGCGTTAATGATCGCGATTTTGCCTTTGCCATCCAGCAGCTTGCCCAATTCCTGTGCGGCAGTGCGGGCGGCAGCGCCGTTATCTGTCTGGTAGATCACCTGGAATTTCTTTGTGTTGGCCAGGGTATCGATCAGAATGGTCGGGATTCCGGCGTCATAAACAGCTTCAATTGCTGGGACCAGCGCTTCCGCATCCATCGGGGCAACCATAATCGCGTCGGCCTTATTGGTGATCTGATTTTCAACCAGGCTGGCCTGAACAACAGCGTCTACTTTTGTCGATGGGGCGTCAAACACAAATTTTACGTCATGACCTTCAGCCACCAGCTCGGCGGTCGCTTCTTCCGCACCGGCTTTCACTTTCAGCCAGTGCTGGTCCATGGAGTCCATGGCGATGAAAGCAATGGTATAGCTATCCGCAGCAAAAGCAGCTGTAGTGATGGAGAGCATCATGGCTAAAACTACGAACAACAAAGCTTTTTTCATTTTCTTTTCCTCCTGAAATCCACTATAAAACTGCCCACGGCAGTTCTTTCACAAAATCAGTCGTTTCTCCGGAAACGATCAATAAACACCGCTGTGATGATCACAATCCCGATGATAATTTTCTGAATAAACGGGGAAGCGCCGGAAAGGTTCAGCCCGTTCCGGAGGGTCGCGATAACCAGCGCTCCCAGAACAGTGCCCGGTACAATCCCTTCACCGCCGAGCGTGCTTGCCCCGCCGATTACGGAGGACGCAACTGCGTCCAGCTCGTAACCGTCACCGGCTGTCGGCGCGGCTGAAATTACATTGGCTGTCATAATCATGCCGGCCCAAGCGGCCAGAAATCCGCTGATGGTATAAACAATGATCAGCGTCCGGTTGACATTGACCCCGGACAGACGCGTGGCCTCATAATTGGAGCCCATCGCATAGGTATAACGTCCGATTTTCGTTTTGGCCAGAATAAAACCGAAAATTATCGCCAGGATGATCATGATGAAAATCTGATTGGGCACATTCCACGTGCGCTGGGTCCCGATCTGGGTAAAGGCTTTCGGCAGATTGCCGATCGGAATCCCCTGCGTCAGGAACAGCGCCAGTCCGCGGATCGTGGTCATGGTTCCCATGGTTGCGATAAACGCGGGGAGTTTTCCGTAGACGATTAACACGCCGTTGAGTGCGCCGACCGCCGCACCGAATAAAATCCCGATCGTCATCGCGAGCCATACCGGCCATTCCGCCCGCATGAAGATTGCGGCGACAATCCCGGAGCAGGCAATCACGGAGCCGATCGAAAGGTCGATTCCGGCTGTAATCAATACATAAGTCTGCCCGATGGCGATAATAATGATCGGAGTCGCCTGCTTCAAAATGTTCAGAATATTCATCATGGAGATAAAATTCGGGTTGGACAGCGTAAATACAACCACCAGGGCCAGAAGCGCAATGGCCGTGCTGATCAACTGCGTGGCCTGCCGCGAGAGTTTCTTACCAGTCCGTACTTTCGGTTCAACAGCAGTCTGATTCATACTTGTCCTCGTTTACATGTATTGTGTGGCATATTGCATAATCACTTCCTGATTCGCTTCGGAAGCATCGAATTCAGCGATCACCCGGCCTTCGCACATCACCACGATCCGGTCGGCCATGCCCAGGATTTCCGGAAGTTCTGAAGAGACAAAAACAACGCCGATCCCCTGTTTTTTCAGCTCGTTCATCAGGTTATAAATATCGACCTTCGCTCCGACGTCGATCCCCCGGGTCGGCTCGTCAAACAGGATAACCTTGGCCGGCTTTACCAGCCATTTGCCGACCACGACTTTCTGTTGGTTGCCGCCGCTCAGATTTTTCACAGTCTGGCCGACACCGGTTGTCCGGATGGATAACTCGCTGACCGTGTTCCGAGCAATCGAGACTTCCTTTGCGTTATTAACGATGCCGCGCACGGTGACTTTTTCCATGTTGGGCAAGGTCACGTTCTGGTAAACCGGCATGGAAATGCACAGGCCGTCTTTTTTCCGGTCCTCGGGGACGCAGAATACGCCCGTTTCAATCGCTTCCAGCGGTTTATGAATTGAAATCTCTTTGCCATGCAGGAAAATCTGCCCGCTCTCCTTTGGGTCGGCTCCGAAAATGGCGCGCACGGTCTCGGTCCGGCCTGCGCCCATTAACCCGGCAATCCCCAGAATCTCGCCTTCCCGTACGGAAAAGCTGACGTCTTTGACCGCTTTTCCGGCGGCAAGATGCTTCACTTCGAATATGGTTTTTCCGGCTTGTGTCTGAACGCGGGGGAATTTCTCTTTGAGTTCACGGCCGACCATATGGCGGATAATCGCTTCCTGGTCCGTATCTTGATAATTCATCGTCGCGATATGCTGCCCGTCCCGGATGATCGTCACCCGGTCGGCAATGGCAGCCAGTTCTTCCAACCGGTGCGAGATATAAATGATCCCATGCCCTTCACGTTTTAAAACGTTGATAATGGTGAATAATTCGTCGATTTCTTTGACGGTCAGAGCGGAAGTCGGTTCGTCCATAATGATGATTCTGGCGTCAGTCGAGATTGCCTTCCCGATTTCAACCATTTGCTGCTTGGAGACGGTCAGGTCACTCACCCGGGTTGTCGGGTCCAGGTCCACATCCAGCCGTTTCAAAATGGCCCGGGCGTCCTCGATTTGTTTTTTCTGGTCAAGAAACAGGAATTTCTGCGGTTCGCGCCCGAGGTAAATATTTTCGGCGATCGTTAAGTGGCGGCAGAGGTTCAATTCCTGATGAATGATGCAGATCCCTTTATCCTGGGCGGCCCGCGGATTCGGAAAAACCGTTTCCTCCCCATTAATCAGAATTTTGCCTTCGTCTTTGGTATAGACGCCGGAAAGTATTTTCACCAGCGTGGATTTGCCGGATCCGTTTTCTCCGACAAGCGCATGGACTTCGCCCGGACGGAGGTCAAAATTCACATGATCCAAAGCTTTAACCCCGGGAAAAGATTTGGATATATCAACCAACTGAGCCAAAAAATCGCCCATTAGGAACAACCGCCTTTCATTCAGTCTGTCGGAGAGATCCTGTTCAATTTAAAATTGGTTTTCGATAAAACTGCCGTTCCATCCGCAGTCGTCCGTGAACTTCCGATCCTATTCATTTGTGTACGATCAAAGCAGCAGAAGCATTTGAAATGCAATATATAAACTCCACAAAAAGCACTCGCCGCTTTCCTGAAAAAGGAAGCGAGGAGATGTTACGGCTCAAATGGATGCCTGAAATTTATCCGGCAAGCATAATCTGATTAGAAGTATATACGAATTATCTGCTTTGTATATAGGTATCGAAGCAAAAAAAGAAGGTTGTCACTGAGAAATGAGGAAACTGCATCCGGAAAATAGATTGCAAATCACTT
>CALAEB010000231.1 GCA_937890875.1 uncultured Anaerolineaceae bacterium
AAAATCGCGGAGAAAAACAATTTTTTAGTTTTTGCCTATGAAACTTTGAGAAACCAGTTGGATGCCAGCCCCTGGATTTCGTCCACAAAAGGTGAGACGAGTTTGGCTGAATCGTAAACCGGCTGTTGTTTGGTTGTTGAGTTCATAGAGAATTCACTGCTCGCTTTCATTGTTGGTTCGTGGCAGGACCGCTCCCCTTCGTTTGTAGCTCCGGAACCTGCGCTGCTCCCCTGACATGTGCCCTACCGGGGAAATGCTCTTCGGGTTTTAAGCATACCCGTTTTTTGCTCCGGTGGGTAGTGACTCATGTTTTTTTCCCTTAATGGATTCGAAAGGATTTTTGATTTTCGGGAGGGTATCCCTATTCGAGCGGCGGGAGCGCATTGCGCTCCCGCTATCAATATTTGGCGTCCCGTCTCCTTCATTCGCATTGTTTTCGATTGTCAGAATCATATGTACATGATTTGGCATGATCACATAAATATCGATTGATATATGCGGGTAATGCAATGGGATTTGTTCGATGGCATATTGGATGGCCGTTCCATAAGTGGATAATTGTCTGTCTGGGTTGTTGTCTATGTGCCATAAAATGGGTTGCCGGTTGCGGGTGCAGAAGATGATGAAATAAGCACCGTTTGGGCTATAATCGTATCCGTTCAACCGGTTCGGTTTTCATCGCGGCAATTGGGGCATGGTTTCATTTCCTTGGATATGCGGAAAAGCGGGAGCGCAATGCACTCCCCTACACATAGGTGGTGGTGACAGTTCCCGCTTCGACAATTTGACTTTTGGCACTTTCGGCAATTTTTAAATCGCTTCCTCGAAAAAATGCCGGAAACGCAGGTGCTTGGAGATCGAGGGATCCGTTTGCTCGAAAACCTGCCTCCATTTTTTCAGCAGCACCCGGTAATTCCGGGCTGCCTCCTTTATCTGCATTTCGTTCTCTTTTTTCCTGCAGGGAAGCGGCCCATGCTGGATCAATTGGGCGTAGGGGGTAAAGATGTTCAGCAGCCCCTGCGAAAGAAACTTCAGGCACAAATCCGCGTCATAAAAAGCGAATGAGAAATTCCCGTCAAACCCGCCCACCTGTTCAAAGCGGCCGCGTTCAGCCATTATACAGCCGCCGGAAAGCATCCGAACGCTGCGGGTCCTGCGGGCAAAGCCGTAATAACCGGGCAGTTCGCCATCCATGCCTTCCGCTGGGTTGAAGAAAACCAGCCGCCGCAGCTGTTCCCAGGCAATGCCGGCGTGCCGGAGTTTGCCGTTCGGCGTGAACAGTTTCCCGCCCACAGCCCCGACGTCCGGCTGCTGCGCCGGGCCGAGCAGTTCGTCGATCCAATCCGGCGAGCGCACTTCCATGGAATCGGTCAAAAAGACCAGGTAATCGCCTTTCGCATGGTGTGCGGTGACATTATAAATCCAGGCGGTATTGGACGGCTTATCCCAGCGGACGACATCACCGCGGAAGGACGGGTCTGCTTTCAATTCGTCGAAATAAGCCTGCGTCTCCGGAAGCTGGCTGTTATCGTCCGCGATCAGAATCTCATAGTTCGGATAGGTCGTTTTTTCCAGGATCGCGTTCACGCAGCGTTGGAGTCCTGCCGTTTGATCTTTGGTCGGAATAAGGATGGAAACCAGCGGTTGCGCTTGGATCGTGTAGCGCACCCGGAAAGAATCCGGATAGTTGTTAGGAAGCACCGCCGCCGGAATCTGCAACCGGTTCAGGTGATCCTGCAGCGCCTGCGCGTCCTGCGCGTCCGGCTCAAACAGGCGGTCTTCTGCTCCGCTGAGCGTGCGTTGGTGCCGGCTGTGATAGAGAATGGCGGGGATCTGCCGGATCTGCGGCTTTCGTTCGCTTGCCCGCAGACTCAGGTCGTACAGGGTGGGGAGGAATGTTGTCCCGGCCGCTTCCGCCGGCAGGATTTCCCGCAGCAGCGTCTTCCGCAGTACAAGGAATGTGTTCAGACAGCAGCCCGAGCGCAGGTTGTATGGGCTGTATTCCTGCTTAAACCATGGATCGGTCCGGCGGTTTTTCGCATCCAGGTGGTCTTCATCCGAGAAGAACAAGTCGAGATCGGCGTCCTGGTTCAGCGCCCGGCAGATTTCAAGCAAGGCAAAGGGAGCCAAAGTGTCATTGGCGGCCAGGAATCCGGCGAATTTGCCGGGCGTCTCCTGCAGAATGTCCGGCAGCGGGACGGAGTCCGGCCCCTCCGTTGGAACGAGCCGGATTGCTGGTGTGCCGCCGGCCAGCGTCCGGATCTGTTCGGCTTGGGCGGCAGTGCAGAAGAGAACCCAGTTCCAATGCGGATAGATTTGAGCGCTGACAGAATCGAACGTCGCCTTGAAATGAAGAAGCGGGTCGTCGGGGCGGATGAAGGTGAGCAGGGTAAAGGCGGGATGAAGCTTGAAAGCACGTATCTCTTTGCTGAAACCGCGCCGGAAGAAATACCGGCGCTCGTTGCGAATCCGCCAGTACCAATATTTAGTATAGACGTTTTTGGTCATCCAGGCATGGGTGAACCGGTGGATGTGGTTTTCAAGATATTGCAGGCGGAGTATAGTCAGCGCGCCAAACCGTATATTCCCCATCTCGTTCATTTTTTACCCCCAATAGTTACGGAAAGACCCTGCAGATTTCCCTATCTGCTGCTGTTCTGTATAACAGGATCATGTTGCCGTGACCTTTCACTCACAGTTATTTGTTTTGATAATATCACTTCTAAGGTGTTTTTTAGGTCATTTTTCAGGAAAAATGCGTTTTTTTGTTTGGTTTTGCCCGGCGATTGTTCGATGCCGATTTTATAATTCGAGTACCAAAAGAAAAATGTTGCCCCAATTTTCGAAAACAGCGTGCGCGACTCCGCTTCGCTCTGCTCGACATGAAATGCTCGCGGCATCTTCAAGATTCGTTCTTACAGGGCACAAGTGAACATGACACGTCTTTTAGTTTAGGACATGCATTACTTTTGACACCTTACCCTATTATTGGTTGGGATGTCAAAGGTCAAATTGGTAAAAAAGGAAACCATTGTTTGTTTCAAGCAGACGTGCACAAAGGCAAACAACAAATCTGTCATTTCGACTCCCGAAGATGCCCTTGGGTAGCGAAAGTGGCGCGAATGCGTCCCGCCGGGGTGGAGAAATGGCATGATCTTTCGCCATATATATTTATGCGAAATGGTTAGGGCATTAAACGTCATTGATTGTGAACCAGTGAATCCGCGGGTCGGACGGCTTGAACCAGTTCGCCTGCCGGCGGACATAATTCCGTGTATTTCGCTTGATCAGCCGGATCGCTTCATCCAGGGGAATCTCCCCGCGCAGAAATGCGGCCACTTCCCGGTAGCCGATAGCCGACATCGAAGGCAGCTCCGGCCCGAATCCGCGCGCCAGCAGCGCTTCCACCTCCGCCACGAATCCGTTCGCGAACATGGCGTCTACCCGCCGGTCGATCCGCTGATAGAGTTCCGTCCGCGGGCGATTCAGACCGATCACCAGTGCCTGGTAAGGCGTTTCGAGCTGTGACCGCTGAGCGGAAAAAAGCTTTCCGCTGCTGAAAATGACTTCAAACGCCCGGATGGTGCGCCGCACATTCTGATAATCGATCTTCCCGGCGGCCTGCGGGTCCAGCCATGCCAGTTTCCGGTGCAGTTCCTGAGCGCCGATTTCGGTTGCCCAGGCTTCCAACGCTGTCCGCATTTTTGGATCGGGCGCCATAACCGGCGGGGACCACCCCTCCAGAACGGCCCGGATATATTGTCCGGTGCCGCCGACGACCAGAACCGTTTTTCCCCGTTGGTGGATATCCCGGATGGCCTCGTCCGCCGCCTGCTGGAATTGCGCCAGGCTCCAGGTCTCGTCTGGCTCGGCCACATCGATCAGATGATGCGGGATGCCCCGCATTTCATCCGCGGTTGGCTTGGCTGTGCCAATGTCCATCCCGCGGTAAAAATAGCGCGAATCGGCGGAGACAATTTCTGCGTTCAGCAGTTGGGCCAGCCCGATGGCGAACGCGGTCTTGCCGGCGGCGGTTGGGCCGACGATGACCGTGATCGGGATCTTTGTGTCAGGCTGTGACATTTTCCATCCATTGCAGGTCGGTTGCTTCTTGCCCGGCCAGATCAACCATCACTGCGACCACATCGATCCGCCAGGGGACCGACAGATTCTTTTGCTGAAGATAGTGTTCGGCGGAATGAATCATATGGCTGAGTTTGCTTTGCGTGACCGCTTCTTCCGGATAGCCGAACCGACTCCCGGTCCGGGTCTTGACTTCGGCGAAGATGAGCGTATCGGACTGCATCAGGATCAGGTCGATCTCCCCGAACGGCGTACGCACGTTTCGTTCGATGAGCCGGTATCCTTTTCCCAGCGCGGTTTGCAGCGCGATATCTTCGCCGATTTTTCCGATGATCCGGTTATGTTGTGACATAGGCCTATTGTACCGGATTTTATGTCGTCGTTGCTGCGTACAGCGATTTGAAATAGGATTAGCGTGTCAGAAACAAAAAAAGCGCCATCCTGTTTGCGCTCAGTCAGGAATGGCGCATTTTTTGTTTTGCAATTGACCAAATAAGAGAATCTTTTCGAATAAAATGGGGAACTTGCGGTTCTGTGTCAGCCAAACAATGCCAAAAGAATACCCGCAGTCACAGCGGATCCGATAACGCCGGCCACATTTGGCCCCATGGCGTGCATCAGCAAATAATTGGCGGGATTCGCTTTGGCTCCCTCGATTTGGGATACCCGCGCTGCCATGGGGACCGCGGAAACGCCGGCGGACCCGATCAACGGATTGATTTTCCCTTTGGTTGCCCAGCACATCAGTTTCCCGATCAGCAGCCCGCCGACGGTACTGAATGTAAAAGCAATCAACCCAAGCGCGATAATCCCCAGTGTCTCGGGTTTCAGAAATTCAGTTCCATTGGCAGTTGCACCGACAGTGAGGCTTAAGAAAATTGTTACGATATTGATCAGCGCATTCTGTGCCGTATCGGAAAGCCGATCGACGACGCCGGATTCTCTGAACAGGTTTCCCAGCATCAGCATTCCGATCAATGGCGCGACGGACGGTAAAAGCAAAATGCAGAAGACAGAGACGATGACCGGAAAACAGATTTTTTCCAGTTTGGATACCGGGCGCTGCTGTTCCATTTCAATTTCGCGTTCTTCTTTCGTTGTCAGCAATCGCATGATTGGCGGCTGGATCATCGGAATCAGTGCCATATAGGAGTATGCGGCAATAGCAATTGGCGCCAGGTAAGCCGGCGCCAGTTTTGTCGTCAGAAAGATTGCGGTCGGGCCGTCCGCCCCGCCGACGATTGAAATGGCTGCCGCTGCTTTTTCATTAAAGCCGAAAAGATTGGCGGCGATAAACGCGACTGCGATCCCGAATTGTGCTCCCGCACCCATCAGCATGCTGCTTGGTCTTGCGATCAGCGGGCCGAAATCAGTCATTGCGCCGATGCCAAGGAAAATTAAAGAGGGGTAGATGCCTAATTTAACTCCCTGATATAAATAATAGAGCAGCCCGCCGGGCTCGGAGGTGCCATCCATGAGACCGGTCAGCGGCAGGTTTGCCAGCAGCATGCCGAACGAAAGCGGCAAAAGCAGAAGCGGTTCAAATTCTTTCGCGATCGCGAGGTAAAGCAGAACACAGCTGATCAGAATCATTACCAGTGCCTGCCAGGTCAATGCGGCAAATCCGGAGGCCTGCCATAATTTGATAATGGATTGTGTAAACAGGTTCATCCGAAAAACTCTCCGGGCGGTGTATTATGACGTCTGCCATGGCGACCTTTTTGTTCGATTTCCCGGACCACATAATATGTGAGCTTGATCACACCTAATAAGGCGATCAGCACGATGAAAACAATTAACATACAGAAGCACATGGTTAAGATGCTTTGGGATAATGACATTTTTTTCACCTCATCTGTAAGATTTTGTCCAAATATAAAAAAAGCGGAGCGCTTCTTCTATCGAAGCTCTCCACCCTGAAGCTCAAGACTTGAACAATTATTGCTAATTGCCAACCGGATATTTACTGCATTATAGCATTGATATGTTGAATTCAGCGCTTTTTCGGACAAAAACAAGCTTTCGAATTGTATCAGATCTTTATGGATCAATCGGTAAACCTCCGCGCTCCTTTTTCAAAATTAGGTTCGGGTGACAAAAGGACTGAGAAAGGTAATCTTTGATTCCTCAAAGCGCTGTTTTTCAGAGTTGTTGGGGATATTGGGATACCGGATTGGGAAGGTGCACCGCATTGAAACCGGATCGCTTTACTGGCGATATAATTTTTTTATGATTGAAACGGTATGAATCCATGTTCAAAATCGGCGAGTTTTCCAAATTGACACAAGTGTCGATCCGTATGCTGCGGTATTACGATGAGACGGGTTTGTTAATACCTGCGGAAATTGATAAGTTTACAAATTACCGGCTGTATTCCGCAGAACAAATCCTCACATTGAATAAAATCCTGTTCTTGCGGGATTTAGGCTTTCATGTTCCGGAAATTGTTATTGCCCTGAATCATTGGGAGGATGAATTTATTACAGCTCAGCTGGAAAACAAGCGTCTGGAAATTCAGAATGCGATTCAAGCCGAACAGGAGAAACTGTCGAAAATCGAACTGGCAAAAAGGGATGTCCGGCAGAGAAAGATTGCGATCCATTGCAACGTTTCCATCAAGTCGATTCCCGGTTATCAGGTATTTTCATTAAGGCGGATTGTTCCCGATTATTATGCCGAAGGTCAGCTATGGGAAGAAATGTCGGCTTTTGCGGTTGAAGCGGGTGTTCCCATTTCCGGCAATACCTTTACCATCTATCACGACCCGGATTACAGAGAAAAGGATGTTGATATTGAAATATGCGCGCCCGTGGCACGCATGGGAGAGGATCGAAATGGTTTTACATACCGGAATACGGAACCCGTGTTGCTGATGGCATGTTCGATGGTCTATGGCCCTTTTGAAAATATTGCGGGCGCGTACCTTGCCGTTGCGAATTGGCTGCAGGAACATAATCAATATGGAATGGCTGGAAAGAACAGACAAATTGTCCACCGCGGTCCGTGGAATGAGGAAATTCCTGATAAATATTTAACGGAAATACAAATTCCGCTAAGAAAAAATCGATAAGGGTATTGCGAAGTTTTCCTGAAAGATGATTTTTCATCTTGACTCTCACATGGTGTCAGGGTCTACACTGGATTTACCGGTAAATCAAAAATCATACGGAGGAATATGCTATGCAGAATTTTCAGGTCAGTCCGATCGGCAAAATCAGTATTAATGAGCAGGGAATGTTTATTAAACTTGAACCGAAGTACATTCTGGCTTTGCAAGCGTTGGACGGGTTCAGCCATCTCAACGTCATTTGGTGGTTCAGCGACTTTGACCGCAAAGAAACACGGGAGGTTCTTGAAACACAGCGGCCATATAAAAAGGCCCCGGCTGTCATGGGTGTCTTTGCTACCAGGTCGCCTGTCCGTCCAAACCCAATTGCGCTGTCCGCAGTACAGACGATCCATATTGATTATCAAAACGGCAGTATTCAGATCGCTTACATTGATGCGAACGACAATACGCCTGTATTGGATATAAAACCCTATACGCCGAGCTTGGACAGGGTGGAAGCGCCGCGTGTGCCGGAATGGTGCCGCCATTGGCCAAAAAGTTTGGAGGAATCCGGAAGTTTCGATTGGGAAAAAGAATTTAATTTCTGACATATTTTTTGGCGAAAGCCTGGTTGCTGTCCAACCAGTGGCCTGTCCGGTGGCTGGACGGCAAAAAGAAAAATAGATTCGCCGGAACCTTTGCGATGAGCGGGCGGGCCAATGGCCTGTCCGCTCCTTTTATTTTCAGGCCGGATGCAAAAATCTGATGGGTTTTGAAACCTTTTGCCGCACGGTCGTGTCTTCGTTTCTGATGCAGACAATGTATAATTGAGTACGAACAGCGCGCTTAGATAGCATCTTCGCTTTTCAGGCAAAAATCTTCGCGTTCTCCGCAAGCAGAAAACAGGGGGCCGGTATCCTGGCTGCAAGTGGGAAAATTGCTCCGGAAAAAGCGGGAAAAACCGGTTCCCGGAGGGCAGCAACGTAAAAATTTTTGCCGGCTTGTGCCGCTGCCGGATTCAGGAGTATTTTTTATGCGTGAAGTAGCGATTCTGGAAATCGGGCAGGTCCCGGTTTCCGAAAATTGGGACAAAAGCCTGCTGGAACTGGCTGGCGAGCCGGTTCTGCAGATATTCGAAAAAACCGGGCTTACTTCGCTGGACAGCGTTTTCGTCGGCAACATGATGTCCGGTTCGGCTAATCATCAGCTCCATTTGGGCGCGTATATTGCCGATTGGATCGGCGCGCAAAACGCGTCTGCCGTCCATGTGGAAGCCGCCTGCAGTTCCGGCGCGGCCGCGTTCCGCGCGGCGCTGATGGCCGTCGCTTCCGGCGATGTGGATTCCGCCATTGCCGTCGGCGTTGAGAAGATGACCGATTCTCCGGCTCCGGAGATCACGGCCGAGCTGGCTACGGCGGCTGATGCGGATTATGAACGGGACATGGGAGCGACGTTTGTCGCGCTTAATGCGCTGCTGATGCGCCGTTATATGGAAGAATACGGCTGGCAGAAAGACGCCTTCGCTGGCTTTTCCGTCAACGCGCACGCGAACGGCGTGCATAATCCGAACGCCCGTTTCCGTTCGGCGATCACCCGGGAAACCTATCTGAAGGCCGGCATGGTCTGCGATCCGATCAATGTCATGGATGCCGCCGGGATCGGCGACGGCGCGGCGGCGGCGCTGCTCGTGCCGCTGGAGAAAGTCCGGGGTTTGGCACAGGCGATCCGTGTCGCAGGCTCGGCTGCCGCAACGGACACCATCGCGGTTGCCGACCGCCGTGATCCGCTTTGGCTTTCCGCCGCGGAGAAATCCGCCAAGGCGGCCTATACGCAGGCGGAGGTCACGCCGGACGACATCGATCTGTTTGAACTGCATGACGCGTTTACGATTATTGAGACGCTCTCTTTGGAAGCCAGCGGCTTTGCCGAACGTGGGCGCGGACCGGAATTGGCGGCGGATGGAGCGATCGCTCCGACCGGACGGATTCCGCTGGTCACCATGGGCGGGCTGAAGGCGCGTGGGCATCCGGTGGGGGCTACGGGCCTCTATCAAATCGCGGAAGCCGTGATGCAGCTGCGCGGCGTGTGCGGCGCGGTACAGGTTCCGGACGCGCGGATTGCGATGACACAGAACATCGGAGGCAGCGGTTCCAATGTCTTTACCCATATTCTGCGGAAGCAGTAACTTGGGCGTCTGCGGGAGTCAGTGAGTCGGGGATGCATGCCGTTATTCTATTTTCCGGCAGCGACGGAAAATAGAATCGGAAAACACAAACAGGGATCAGCGCACTGAACCGGGAATTCGAAATTTGGAAGGCCCTTTCCGATCGGGAGGGAAAATCTGTGGTCCTCTTGTTTTGTGTTCCGCTAAAAAGCAAGAAAACCATCGTGTAACTTTTTTTATATTTTGAGTTACTCAGGTTGAACCGATGTCATACCGCTTTATGAAATAACAGGAGGCCCTTATGCTGGAATTTCATGTTTCTCATCAGTCCAGAAAACGTTACCGGTTTGAGTTAACGCTGTTCAGCTACGACGGTAATGTGATCTTTGCCGATTTCGCGGCTGCCCGTGCGTTTGCACAGAAAATCAACGACGTCCGCATGAAAGAAGGCAAACTTCCGCCGGTTTACGCCGGTGAACTGAACGCGCTGGGCTTGATCGATGAAATTCAGCATGCGGTAATCGATGTCTACCGCCGGCGGGTCGGTATGGATCTGAACGCGGCGGCTTACCTCTGGCTGGAGAAGCAGCTCGGAACAAAATCGGTGGATGAGGCACTGGAAGCTTTTTGTGTGGAATTCCCGCCGGCGGATGTCTATCAGGGCAGAATGACGGCGCAAGAGTATCTCTCCGAAACCAATCCCAAAGGAAGAATCAACCGCTATGAAGTGATTGAGGAGATCCTGCTGCTTTGGATCACGAACCGGAACCCGGCCGCGATGCGGCCTTTTGGGGAGCTGCTGGATGAGAAAAATCTGATCCTCCATTCTTCCTACAGCAAAGTGATTTATGAACTGACCGGTTTTCTGGGAACACTGCCGAAGATTAATAACATGACGCTGATCGAGTTCCTGCGCGCGCCGGCGATCACACATCCGGATTCGCTTTTTGATCAGCTGGATTATATTCGCATGCACTGGGCGGTATTCCTCGGCGAGTACCTGCGGCGGATCCTGACCTCGCTGGACTGGATGAAGGAGGAATATAAGGATCACGGCTTCGGCGGGCCGGGACCGGCGGAGATTCCGGTATATACCGGTGACATGGGCCGGATGCTGGAACTGGAAGCTTTCAGCGAAGATCGGGAATGGATGCCCCGGCTGGTGCTGATGGCAAAAAACACCTATGTCTGGCTGGACCAGCTTTCAAAAAAATATAACCACCGGATTTCCAAACTGAGTGAGATTCCGGAAGAGGAGCTGAGGATTCTGCGCGATCAGGGATTCACCGGTCTCTGGCTGATCGGGGTGTGGGAACGGTCCGAGGCATCAGCGAGAATCAAGCAGTATTGCGGAAATCCGGAGGCGATTGCTTCGGCTTATTCGCTGGCCGATTACCGGATTGCGCGGGATCTGGGCGGCGAATCCGCTTTGGAAGAACTGCGTTATAAAGCCTGGCATTATGGGATTCGCCTGGCCAGCGATATGGTCCCGAACCATATGGGAATTGATTCTGACTGGGTGCGCTCCCATCCGGATCGTTTTCTTTCCCTGCCGTACAGTCCGTTTCCCGCTTACACCTTCAACGGACCGAATTATTCTCCGGATCCGGGGATCGGAATTTATCTGGAAGATCATTACTATACGCGGGAAGATGCCGCGGTGGTTTTCAAGCGGGTGGATTATAGCAACGGCGATACGCGCTATATTTATCATGGAAATGACGGCACCAGCATGCCCTGGAACGATACCGCGCAGCTGAATTATCTGAATCCGGAAGTCCGGGAAACGGTGATCCAGACCATCCTGCAGGTCGCCAAACGTTTCCCGATCATCCGTTTTGACGCAGCCATGACGCTGACGAAAAAGCATTACCAGCGGCTTTGGTTCCCGGAACCGGGCAGCGGCGGCGATATTCCGACGCGTTCCGAATATGGGATGAGCAAAGAAGATTTTGACCGGGCCTTCCCGGTCGAGTTCTGGCGTGAGGTGGTGGATCGCGTCGCGGCGGAAGCGCCGGACACGCTGCTGCTGGCGGAAGCGTTCTGGATGATGGAGAGTTATTTCGTCCGCACGCTTGGGATGCATCGGGTTTACAACAGCGCCTTTATGAATATGCTGCGGAATGAGGATAATGCGCAGTACCGGATTCTGCTGAAATCCACGCTGGAATACGATCCGGATATTCTGAAACGGTATGTCAATTTTATGAACAACCCGGATGAGAAAACAGCCGTCGAACAGTTTGGCAAAGGGGATAAGTATTTCGGTATTTGCGTGATGATGGCGACGATGCCCGGCCTGCCGATGTTCGGACATGGGCAGATCGAGGGTTTTTCGGAAAAATACGGGATGGAATATTGCCGGGCCTATTGGGACGAGCGCGTGGACCAGGATTTGCTGCGCCGGCATGAACGGGAAATCTTCCCGCTGCTGCACCAGCGGCGGCGCTTTGCCGAAGTGAATCATTTTATCCTGTTTAACTTTGCCACGGCTTATGGGAATGTGGACGAAAATGTGTTCGCCTATGCAAATTATGGAGAAAATTGCCATAACCTGGTAATTTACCATAACCGGTATGGCGATACGCAGGGGTTTGTGAAGCAGTCCGTGCCTTTTATGGTTAAGGCGAACGGGGAGAAACATATCGAACAGCGGGTGCTGGGCGAAAGTCTGGGATTGCACGACGAACCCGGATATTTCGCTGTATTATGCGATTCGATCCGCGGCCTGAACTACATCCGTCCCTCACGGCAGATTTTCGAGGAGGGGCTGTATTTTGAACTTTATGCGTATCAATATTTTGTGTTTAATGAAGTTTATGAGGTGCAGGATGATCAGTACGGTACCTGGCAGAAGCTTTGCGACTGGCTGGGCGGGAGCGGCACTGCGGATATCAGCGACTCCATTCAGGAATTGACGCTGCATTCCGTTTTGGACCCCTACCGCCGCTGTTTTGACGGAAGTAAGCTGCGCTGGCTGCAGACGAAAATCGGGTTTGCCGGCGAATCTGGCGAATGGACGGAAATCAAAAACAGCGCCTGGCCGGATTTTGAAAACCTGGCGCAGGCATTCAACGCATTCTATGAGACGGACCGGCCGCTGGACGGACTGTTTGCGGTTTATTGCTATGGATTGGGGGAGCTTTTGACGGATCCGAACCGGAAAAAAGTCCCTTCGATGGAGAATTACAATACGCTTCTTTCCCGGGTGAGCCGGATTGTGACCGAAAAGCCTTATCTCTGGAATATCATTCTGGTTGGATTGCAGGAACACCTGTTGATCTCGTATAACCGTCTGGATGGCGCGCAGCCGGCGAATATTCAGGATGACTGGCATTTGGCGAAGAATCAGAATCGGATTCTGCATGAGGCCGGTTGGTATGAAATATCCATTTCGGATCAGATCCTTTTAATTCATTGGCTGTACCAGTCGCTGGACGGGCTGAAAAAATGGCGGACGGAGACGCTGGACGCGGATCTGACCGCATTGTTGATCCGCGAAGATATCCAGCGCTTTCTGAAAGTGAATTTATATGATAACATCCTCTGGTTCAACCTTGAAATGGCTGAGGAATTGTGCAATCTGCTGCTGCTGATCGGTTTCTACCAGGGCGTTTTCGATCCGCGCGGATCGGCCGCGGGGCAGATGGAGTTCCTGTTGCTGATGGATCAGGCTTCGGAGCGGCTGAAAAAACGGATCAGGGCATCCAATTATCATTATTCTTTCCTGATTTCCGGAAATGAGGCGGATGCGCTGCCGCCGCAGGCGGACAAAGTCCAGGGCGGTCGCGATGCGGCTGAATCTGCTTTACGGGTATGATCGGGAGACGCAAACGGGATGACGCGGGAGACCTGACGGGTTTATTCCGTAAGAGGGATTCGAAATTTAAAAAAGACAGGCGGTTCACTGGGTTTTACACAAAGCATAAACTCCAATGAACCACGGGCTTCCCGCCTTATTTGGGACCGGTATCCATATCTCGAAACCCTGCCGGTTGGAAGAAAGAGGGATCTCAGCGGATGATCTTAGTGACAGGAGGGACCGGTTTCGTCGGCCAAACGCTGATCAGGCACCTGGTCTCACTGGGATATCCGGTGCGGCTGCTGCTGAACCCGTCGAATGATGCGCCGCGGATTCCCAAAGGAATCCCGGTGGATGTGGCGATTGCCGGAATTCAGGATGAACGGAATCTGCGCGCTGCGATGAAGGGTGTGCAGACCGTTTTTCATCTCGTCGGGACAGAATGGCGCGGTATCAACGCGGATTTTCTGCAGACGGATGTACGGGCCGCGGAAATGCTGGCCTCTGTCGCCGTACAGATGAAAGTGGAACGTTTTTTTTATCTGAGCCATATCGGTGCGGACAAGTCCTCGGCATATGCGCTGCTGAAAGCCAAGGCGCTGGCGGAAACGGTGATTCGTGATAGCGGAATTCCCTATACAATACTCCGGACGGCAGTTCTTTATGGCTCCGGCGACCATTTTACCGAGTCCTTTTTGAAATATGCGGCCTTTTTTTTCGGCACGGCTTTGCTGCCGGGCAAAGGGGAAAGCCGGATTCAGCCGATCTGGATTGAAGATCTGGTGACTTGTTTGCTGCTGTGTCTGGATGACCGGAAGACGGTCTTTCAAACACTTCAGCTGGGCGGCATGGAAGTGCTCTCCATCCGGGAATGTGTGGAGATGATTTTGTCCGCGGCCGGGAAAAAAACGCGGATCATGACAATCTCTCCGGTCTGGTGGCGGACGTTATTGATTGCAATGGAGCAATGGTTCGGCAGCTTTCCCCGCATGTATTTCTGGGCGGATTATCTGGCCGAGGACCGGATAACGGCGCTGGACGTTCTGCCGCGGGATTTCGGCCTGATGCCAACGCGTATGAGCCAGAACCTGGGGTATCTGCGCCCGGCAAAGAAAACATAATCTGTTAATTGTATATACAACAATTCGCTAATTCTGCAAAATTCGAATAATCCGGTAAATATCTTCAAAAATCTTCCTTTTAATCGCATTATCGGCTATAATGGACTGGTGTTAAGATAGCAATTCGAAATGCGGTGGAAACCATGGAAGCCTGTTTCCTGCTGCGGTGTTTTTTCGTGAAACGATAGCTCACAGCATAGCGGCGGAACAGGTTTTTTTTGTCCGCCGTTTCCGGATCTGTGGTTTTCGAAAAAGAAGCAGCAATTCGGAATTTGGGCGAATCTTTCGAAACGAAGAGGGAAAACTTATTATTCTTTTGTTTTGCACAAAGCGCAAAAACAAAAGAATAATAAAAAATCTTCTTCATATTTGGTTAAAGTGTCAAAAGTCAAATTGTCGAAGCGGGAACTGTTGTTCTGTTTTTGCTGGCTTCGCCCAACAAAAACAGAACAACAAATAACTCTTTTGGAAAATATTATCCTTTTGACACTCGAATCATATTTTCGAAATGGCGCAAAAGAAGAATTCTGTTTGACCGGAAGAAAACCGGGGAGTATAATGCCGATTTCGGATTGCTGATACTAAAAAAATAAGGTCAATTTATGAAGAGACAAGCTTTTTGTGTTCATGGGCATTTTTATCAGCCGCCCCGTGAAAACCCGTTTACCGGCCAGATTCCGCAGGAAGCCGGCGCCGCACCGTTCAAAAATTGGAATGAGAAAATTCTGGATCAATGTTACCGCCCGAATGCAGTCGAAGGCAATTTTGGCCGCATCAGTTTTGATATCGGGCCGACGCTGGCTTCCTGGATGGAAAAGGAACATCCGGATGTGCTGGAGATGATTGTCCAGCAGGAACGGGCCGCTTATGCCGAGTTCGGAGTCGGAAATGGGATGGCCCAGGCGTATAATCACACGATTTTGCCGCTGGCAACCCGGGAGGACAAAGTGACCCAGGTGAAATGGGGAATTGCCGATTTTGTGCACCGCTTTGGCC
>CALAEB010000232.1 GCA_937890875.1 uncultured Anaerolineaceae bacterium
GGTCCTGCCGAGCGGGATCCCGGCCGGTTTTACCCGCATGGACATCACCGATCCGGCATACCAGCAAGTGGAAGCCCGTTTTTTGAACAGCCCGTCGCTACCGAATTTGGTTTTCGCGTTTCTGATCGCGTTGGGGATTGCGTCCATCTTCCGGCGCTCCGGCTTTGCCGGGCTGCTGCCGCTGATCCTGTGCTCCGCCTATATGCTGACCACCGCGGTCGGGCGTTACTCCGGCTGGCGGTTCATTCTGCCAGCCGATTGGATGCTCTACTTTTACTTCGCGGCCGGTTTCTTTGAATTGCTCTTTCTGATCCGGCGAAAACTCCCCACCGGCAATCCGGCCCCGCCGGAAACGCGAAAACAGCCGAGACCGGCACCGGGCCGCGCTGTGGCCGCGCTGTTCCTGCTGATGGTGCTGGCCGGTTCGCTGCCGGTTGCGGTGAAGATCCTGATTCCGCCGCAGATCCAGCCCGCTTCGACCGGAGAAAACCGGCAGCCGATCCAAACCTGGGCGGAACAGTACGGTGAGCCTTACCGGTCGTTTCTGACCCGGATCGACACAGAGGAGCTGGATATCCGCAGCGGGCGGGTGATCTATCCGCGTTTTTTTGAAGCGAATCAGGGACTGACCAGCGCCAACCCCTGGGTGGTATACGCGGTGCGCGATTTCAGCCGGCTGGGATTTGTGCTGCTCAACGAAGAAAACACGGATGTCATTCTGCCGCTCGAAACAGCACCCGCACCCGTGCCGAACGGCGCGGATTGCCTGGTCATCGGCAGCCAACATGAGGAGGGTTATTTTGAGGGGATCGCAGCGGTCCTGCCGGGTGTCCCCGATCCAGCCGGCAAACCAACCGTCATCCAGCCCTGAGCTGCGGAAACGGCTGAAAAAGATGACATTCCGCGCGTTTTTCATAGTTGTCTGACAATTGACAACGCCCCGGAACCACAGTAGACTTGAGACAGTTTTGGAGCAACCATTTATCGGATAAAAGGAGTCAGTCAGTATGGATACAACCGTAACAAAACAAATCGCAGCATTAACCGCGGATAACAAAGAAAAAATCCTTCAGTTCTTCAAGGAAATCGTCGCCATCCCGAGCATGAAGTCATACCTGAAAGATGTCGGAGAACGCATCATCCGGGAGATGAACGCGCTCGGATTTGACGAAGCCCGCTTTGACGTGATGGGCAATGTCATCGGCCGGATCGGAAACGGGCCGAAGGTCATCGTTTTCGACTCCCATATCGACACGGTCGGCGTGGACAACGAAGGCTGGACATTTGATCCGTTTCAGGGGAAACAGGTCGGCGACATTTTTTACGGCCGCGGCACCTGTGATGAGAAAAACAGCACGCCCGGCATGATTTACGGCATGGCGTTCGCCCGCGATTTAGGACTTCTGGAAGGCTACACCGCTTATTATTTCGGCAACATGGAAGAATGGTGCGACGGCATCGCGCCGAATTCATTTGTCGAAGCGGATCCGAAGGTCCGCCCGGACTACGTCGTCATCGGCGAACCGACCAAGATGAATGTCTATCGCGGCCACAAAGGCCGGGTCGAGCTGAAAGTGACCGCCAAAGGCAAGAGCATGCACGCCGCCAGCAACCATCTCGGTGAAAACCCGATTTACATGCTGCTGCCGGTCATCGCCGGCATTCGCGACCTGGAACCCCAGCTGGGAGATGATCCATTCCTCGGGCACGGCGTGATCACCGTCAGTGACATGGAAGTGAAAACGCCCAGCATCAACGCCGTCCCCGGCGAGGCGACCATCTTTATCGACCGGCGGATGACCTTTGGCGAGACCAAGGAGCAGGCCATCGCGCAGATCGAAGCGCTGATTCCGGCCGAATTGAAATCCAAAGTGAAAGTCGAAGAGCTGTTCTATGACGAGCCCTCCTACACCGGCTTTGTGTTCCCGGTGGATAAATATTTCCCGGCATGGGCCATCCCGGAAGAACACCCGCTGGTTCAGGCCGGACTGAAAACGCGCGAAGCGGTCGGTCTCGGCAAAGGCAGCGGCGGAAAATGGGCCTTCAGCACCAACGGCATCTACTGGAACGGGAAGGCCGGCATCCCGGCCATTGGGTTCGGCCCCGGCGATGAAGAAGTGGCACACTCCGTGGACGAATGCGTTTCGCTGACCGATGTCGTCAAAGCGACCGAGTTCTACGCTTTGCTGCCGCAGGTGATCCAAGAGAATTGAACGGACAGCTGAATGAAAAAAAAGGGTCTGTACGCTTTCCGCGTTGCGGAAAGCGTACAGACCCTTATCGATTCCTTACAAAAAATCCGAATTGCCGGGGTTCACCCCAAGGCTTCGTCTTTGAACAACGGGAGATGCCCCAGGCAAATCACGTTCGGCCAGTCATCCTCAGCCCCTTCGGTGCAGATCGTCGCAATTTTATAATCAGGATCCCCGCCGGCCATTTTCAGCAGCGTTGTCAGCGCATGCAGCGTGGATCCGGTGCTGATGACGTCATCCACAATCACCACTTTTTTCCCTTTGATCAGCGGAATATCCTTCTCATCCAGAATCAAATGCTGTTCGAGCTGGGTCGTAATTGAATTGGAAGTCGACTCCAGCGCCTTTCCCATATAAGATTTATAGTTCTTGCGGCAAACAACATACGGTTTCCCGGTACGGACAGAAAGCGCGTGCGCGAACGGAATGCTTTTGGATTCCGCCGTGAACAGGACGTCAAACTCGATTTCTTTCAATCGCCGGGCAATTTCATCCGCGCAAGCCTCAACCAGTTCGGTATCGCCCAATGTGTTCAGAACGGCAATCCGCAACCCAGGGGCTACCTCAAACAGCGGCAGCAATCGTTTCACCCCCGCTAATTCAATCTCATAATGGCTTGCATCCGTCATAACAATCTCATTCCTTTTTCCTGCAATTTTTTTGATTTTTGTCTGCGACCGAAGCAAAGCCGGCTCAGGAATGCATCCGCCCGGTTCCGCTCCGGATTGTCAGGCAATATTTCACTTGAGACTGCATTATATCACCCTTTGTTTGGGTAACCGGGCAATTCCATCCATTCGAAAAATCAACAACAATCCAAAATTGGTTAAAGTGCCAACAATCAAATTGTCGAAAAATTATTTGTTATTCTATTTTTGGCAAATTTTACCCTTTTGACACC
>CALAEB010000233.1 GCA_937890875.1 uncultured Anaerolineaceae bacterium
AAGCCCAAAAATGATTCCAAAGGAAATTGCTGCAAACGGCCGCGATGAAGGAGATGGTGCTGGCTGTTCTGGAACTGGCGTTTGTCCGCTGCAGAATCAGGTTCATCACGCCGAAGTCCACCACAGCTCCTAATATGCCGACGACACAGAATTTCAGGAATCTTTCTCTTTCCGCCGGTTTTTTTATGAATGCGATCATTGTTTCATTTCCTTCTCAAAATAAGGGATGGTTTTCAGCAGGCCCTCTTCGAGAGAAATAACGGGTTCCCAATTCAGGATTGTTTTTGCGCGGGTGATGTCCGGCCGCCGTTTCTGCGGATCGTCTCCGACACGGGCATCCTGTTTGAAAAGCAGCCCGGCCGGATTGTTGGTAAGCCGGTTAATCGTCTCGGCCAGCTCGATCATGGTGTTTTCCACCGGGTTCCCGATGTTGACGGGCAGATGTTCGTCGGAGTCCACCAGGCTGCAGATCCCGCGGATTAAATCGCTCACATAACAAAAGCTGCGGGTCTGCATCCCATCACCGTAGATGGTCAGCGGTTCTTTCTGCAAAGCCTGCTGGATAAAATTCGGCACAACCCGTCCGTCATCCAGGCTCATTCTTGGTCCGAACGTGTTAAAGATTCTTACAATGCGCGTGTTGACGCCATGGAACCGGTGATAAGCCATTGTCAATGATTCGGCGAATCTTTTCGCTTCGTCATAAACTGCGCGGACGCCGATTGTATCCACGTGCCCATAATAAGATTCTTTCTGCGGATGTTCGAGCGGATCGCCATAGATCTCGCTGGTGGAGGCCAGCAGGAATTTTGCCTGATTGGCTTTGGCGACGCCCAATGCGTTATGGGTCCCCATCGCGCCGGCTTTCATCGTCTGGATCGGAAGATTCGTATATCCGTAAGGCGACTTCGGGTTTGGGCTGGCCGGCGAAGCGAAATGCAGCACAACGTCCACTTTGTCCGGAACGAATATAAAATCGGAGACGTCATGCCGGATAAATGAAAAACCGGGCCTGCCTGCGAGATGTGCCAGGTTCTTTGGAGATCCGGTGATGAAGTTATCCATTCCGATTACTTCATGCCCCTGTTCTAAATATGTGTCACACAAATGGCTCCCTAAGAAACCGGCGGCTCCGATTATTAATACGCGCATTTTTCCTCCAGAAATTCGAATTATGGAATTCGGTTTAAATCAAAACGGTAAGATACGATCTCTTTCCGGATACAGATATTTTATATTTGAACCACAGTTTTTCTCTCCGCTGGCTATTCCCAGATAAAACCGGAGATCGACTGATCAATCGTGATCTGATTATAAATCCCTGTAAACGGATTGACCAGCCAGATATTACCCTGATAGAGGAACGCGAGCCAGGTTTGGCTTTGATCACTTTCCGGGGCCCAGCTGATTTTTTGCGGGCTGACATAGCCGCCGCTTTCAAGCGGGAAAACCAATTTGGGGTTTGTTCCGTCCGCGTTCATAACCAGGATCCGATATTGGCTGCTTTCGCTTTCCGATGGGGTCACCGGCTCTAAAAAGGCGATCAATGAATTTCCATTGTCAAATAATGGAGAAACCGACGGGTAAGAAAAAAGACCGGTTCCGGCACGGATTTCTTTCGGTACCGGCTGGTGGATATTTACGCTTCCAAGGTTGAAATCCGTCGGGTCAAAGGTTTCAATAACACCGGAAATGTCGCCGTGGAACGAGAATACCAGTCCATCCTGTTCGGCTGTCCAGCTGATTCCCGGCACCCATGCCCAGTCGCTCCGTGTTTTTTCATAAGGCAGAATTGCTGCCAGCGGAGTTTTTTCTCCGGTCAGCCGGTCGATCACACCGATGCTGCCCGGATTGGCATAAGCCAACGTTTTTCCGTCTTTCGAAAGCAGAAATTGCGTCCCCCACCAGCTGTAGATGCCGTCTTCATTGGCTTCCAGCAAAGTCTCTTTTGAAAGGATCATGCCGCTTTCACTGAAAACCTGCAGCTGGAGATCATTTTCGGCCTTCCAACCGGGAGCGCTTTCCTGCGGGATTACCGTTGAATAGACCACGCGCAGCGCGTCTCCCGGAAGCCAGGCCGAAAAATGAACGACGTTGGATATCCGCAGACTGATCGGCTCCGCGCTCCAATCAGAGATATTCAGCATCCATAAAGAATTAATTTCATCTTCCTTGGTTGCGCGGGAAAAGAGCAGCCATTCGCCGTCGGAAGAAAGGTCCAGTATCCTGCCGTCAACGTCTCCTGTGGTGACCAGCGGTGTCCGTTCACCGGTGGTGTTTTGCATCAGCCAAAGGCTGTTGTTGGATACAAAAATGATCTTTCCGGGAATTTGAATCGGTGTGTGTTCCGCCTTGACGCCTACCATCAGAATTTCCGGGACCGATTCCTCAAGGATGGCCCGGTTTGTGATCGTCTGTGAGGCCAGAAGGTTATCTTCATAGACCGATTTGGTGGTCAGTTCCTCAAGCCCATTCTTCCCGCTTTGAATGATATACGTCTCACCTTCCGGCAAGGTCTCGTTGCGGATCGTCTGGCTGATAAACGGGATGATCCGCTGGCTTTTGCTTTCTTCTTCGGTAACGGTGAGGATGTGGATTTCCGTATCTTCAGACAGGACAGTGCTTAATCCCGGAGAGATGATGTCCTGCAGCGAATAAACAACGCCCATTGCGTCCAATGCCTGCAGCACAGTTGCTCCGGCCGGATTTTTCCCGCGGATGATTTGTCCGCTCCGTTCGACCGTGACCGAAATCTCATCAGCCGGCTGGCCGGCAATGTCATGAAAAGTCTGACAGGCGCTCAGGGATAACACCGGCACCAAAAGAATGAAAAAAAACAAAGCCCATTTTTTATAACGGCAGTAATTCGGTTTATCAAAAAGGTGCATCGTTGTTCCCTTGAAAAAAGAAGAGAACAACGATTTTTCCTTTTTTATTGGGGAGTCCCCCATATATTTCGAATTGTTACCATGCCGGACCACGCTTTGTTTTTGATCAAGACTGTGATGGATCCTGTCGCCTTCGGTCATTCCGTTTTATTTTTTGATACCGTTGATCACGAGCTGCCCTTCCTGTGTGTTGATGCTCAGGATGGTGTAAACATTCGTGACGGCTCCGATATAACGATTAATATAAGTTTGCAGTGCCGCATTTGCGTCTTCGACCGGCACGCTGACGACCGGTACATTAACCGAAGTGAGGGTGATAACCGGGGTCCCTTCCTGAAGGGTGACGGTTCCGGCCGCGCCGGCGTTCACCTTCAGAAAACTGACGCCCACTTTAACCGACAATTCGAAACCGCCGCCGGAAAAGGTCACTTTGGGTTCTGACAGGTTCAGTCCGACGCCGGCATAAGCTTTGATCGCCTGATCGATTTCTGCTTTATACGTGACCAAA
>CALAEB010000234.1 GCA_937890875.1 uncultured Anaerolineaceae bacterium
GCAACAATGGAATGATACCTAATCGTCATGACAACCGTTCCGGGCTCCGCTTTCCCCGGGGTCCAGCGATTTTTCAGAAATTCACAGGTATCAGCCACGTACGTGTGCGGGATATCCCGTTTATTCAACAAATCCGTTCGAAAAATCTCTGGAAGCGCCGGCGGCGTCCGGTTTGGGTCCGGCGTATTGGTCGGCAGTTGTGTTATTTCCGCAGCCGGTTCAGACGCTTCCGCCAACGGAGACAGGACAGGAGTTTCGGAAAGAACGGGGGACGGCTGGAGTCCAGCCTGGGCAGTCGCCAGAATCGCCTCAAACACTTCCGTCGGATCCACCGTCGCAGGCAAACCGCCGGAAACGGCAATATCACCTGATTTCGGGAAATTACACCCGAAACCGGTCACAAGAATTAAACAACCGGTTATCAGGCGCACAAGGTGCGTCAGTTTGTTTCTTTTCATGAACCGTTCTTTCCGTCCGTATCTTCAGCTAATTATAACTGAACTCAGAAGAAGGCATTCCAGCTCCAGCGCTTCGAAATATAAGCGCTTTCTTTAAATAAAAGGCAGGGCTTATAATCACACCAAAACGCCGGACGTCTGCTTGAAGAAGCAAAAAAGCACAACAGAACAAATTCCTGCTACGTGATAAAAACCGGTTCGGCATTGTTAAAGATAAATTTTTTCCGATTTTCAAGCGGTTCTCCTGTCACAAGGCAGGCAAAAACCGTCAAAAACGCCCCATGCGAAACAATCAGCACCGTTTGGTCCGGATGTCCTTCCAGAATTTCAGCATAAATTGAACGTGCCCGATCATCCACATCCATTAACGATTCCCCGCCGGGGAAACGGAAGGTCAGCGGATTTTGATCCATATCAGCGGCAATTTTGGGCACCATGGTTTCCCGTGAATAAAAGGCTCCTTCGAATTCGCCGAAATCGCGTTCCCGCAGCCGCCGATCATAAATGATCGGCACCGGGCTATGTTTTGAAACAGCGGTTTGCGCGGTGACCACAGCGCGGATCAGATCACTGCAATAGACAATATCGAAAGAAACGTCTTTCAGAATATCAGCGACCGCCTCAACCTGCCTGAGGCCGGTTTGATTCAGCGGAATATCCGACTGTCCCTGGTAAAGGCCCTGAATGTTCCAATCTGTCTGCCCGTGCCGGAGCAAAATAAACTGAGTCATGAAGTTAAAATCTCCCTTGAAAAAATTTGATCGGTATCAACTTTGCAACTTGAATTGCACAAAATCTTTTGTGGTTCGCATATTTCAAATGATCGGACCGAACCGCAATAAATTTCAGTAATTCGAATTTTGAAAGCGCTTCTTTATGCGGAGAGAATCCCGTATTTCGAATTCCTGAATAAGTTCTCAATGCTTCCATTATTCAATAAAGTGAGCCTGCTCAGCGATAAAAAACCGGTCATTCCGCAACACAGGCGGATCCACAAACGTCCCGCAAAACCGGACAAAGCCTGTTTTTCCTTCCACCAATTCCAGCGGCGCAAAAACAAGCGCGTCCTGCCAGTTTTCAAAATCGATCCCGCGGATAACGGCTGTCGGCTGTTCAATCCGATCGGTAAAATCAAACATCTCCACCGAAGCCGTATCATGAAAATGCTGCCGGACATAAGGCAGACGGAAATAAGGATAATGCACAACAGGCAATTTTTCATTATCCTGCATGTAAAAATAACTTCCCTCATCGATTTTTGTAAACAGAAGCGAAGCCTCCTCGCCGCAGGGATTATTTGCCGCGGGCGTTTTCAGCGGAAAAGCTTTCAATAACAGCGGAGAGAAAACCGAACTCAGTGCCAGTATCGAACTCAGGACCGCACCGCCAAGAAGAGGCAGGGAATCCGCATGCGGTGCCGCCTGTTCGCGTTTTCGGGATAACCCGGGGATTTTATCCAGGAGATACTGCGGGAACAGTCCGATGAGAATCCCGGGGAGCCAGATGGTGGCCGCATGGAAACGCAGCCGGTTCGTCGTCAGGACCAATCCCAGCGCTTGTGAAATGACCATCCCCAGCACGCACGCCAATAAAAAAGCGTATTCCTTCTTTTGATAACGTACAACACAGATTACAATCCCCAGGCACCAGAGCGCCTGCAATCCATACCGGACAATATCGACCTGCAGTGCGTCTCCGCCGTTAAAATAGGAGAAGGCTCCCTTCTCGTCATCATGGATCAGCGTATCCGTGATCCGGCTGGCAGCAATTGCCAGGTTTGCGGGGTTCTCCGCCACCGCACTGCGGCACATCCGGAACAGGTCAAGATAAACCTGATCCGAGTCGTTCAGCGCCTGGATTTCAGGCAGCTGCAAAGTATAATCCCAGGTATGTCCGCCCAAACAAAGACCATATACGATCTCCGCCAGTTGCCGGTTCGGAACTTTCGCCGCCCCATACGTCTGATAGGTATTCCATGAATTGATCGCAAACCCGGATAACATCGCGGCCAAAGCCGCCGCGCCTAAAAGGAATTTCCGGGAGCTCTGGCGCAAAAAAACAAAGAAGTACCATAACCCGGCCGTCATCAGGATAAACATCGGGCCGGGTCGTCCGTTCAGAGCCAAAGACGTCAGAAAAAAGCCGGCTGAAACCCGTCCGTTTTTCCGGTCAAAAATGCCTGACAGCAAAAAATAACAACTGAGCATTCCGGCCAGAAAACCGTAAACTTCGGTCATATATTCGCCCTGGTGTTCACGGAAATAGAAAAATGCATTCGCATAAAAGAAAGCCGCGGCGGCAGGCCCCGCCTTCTTTCCGATCAGATCCGTGCAAAGCAGGACGCAAAGTGCGGCCAGCACGAGCAGCAGTGCAAACAGAAAACGGAAATTATTATCGGTCAGGCGAAGAATGGAAGCGTAAAAAACCGGTGAAATCGGGCGCAGCGCCGAGGACTGCCCCATGGTCTGGCCATATAGAAAACGAAGCGTGTTCATTTGCAGCGTAAACCCGTCAGACCAGGGAACCGCTCCGCCGAGGCCATACTGCCAGGATATTCCGGAATTCCAAACCCCGCTTAAGGGCATCAGGAAGACCATGAACAGAATGCCATAGGCAACCGGTCTCACCCAGCGGTTACGGATCACACAGCTCACATAGACAAGCAGCAGAAGCAGCGGGAAAACATACAAAGTATTACGGAAAATCAAACCGATCTGGCGCGGAACCGGCAGAAACAGCAGACCGTAACTCGAGAGGATAACGATCAGAAAAAAAAGAAGAAAAGGAACGGAACCCGAATTCATTTTTTTCATAGCCGCGTACTCAGTGATTCGCCCCTTTCATTTGCAGTCCACGCTTCAGTAAGCCGGATTAAAACGCAATGATTAGTCTCCCTGTTTCTGCCAAAACCATCCGGTTGATCGCTTCGGAGGCACGCACCAACCCAACGCAAACAAACGCCAGCACGTCTTCACGGAACAGAAACAAGCGGTATCAAAATAATTTGAAGAAACGCCTACCGGGCTCTGAGCGACCGGTTCAGAAAAACTTTTGTGCGTTCGTTTTTCGGACGATGGAAAATTTCATCCGGCGTTGAATCCTCAACGATGACGCCCTCATCCATAAAAACGATCCGGTTTGAGACTTCCCGCGCAAAATCCATCTCATGTGTCACAACCAGCATTGTCAGGCCGGATTTCGCGAGATCGCGCATGACATTCAAAACCTCACCCACCATTTCAGGATCCAGTGCGCTGGTGGGTTCGTCAAATAACAAAACCTCCGGATCCATGGCAAGCGCTCTCGCGATGGCTACACGCTGTTTCTGCCCGCCTGAAATCTGCTTCGGTTTCGCCTGGATATATTGCGCCATACCCACCTTCTCCAGAATATCCAGCGCCCGTTTTTCCGCGGTTTCATGATCCCGTTTCAACACTTTCACCTGGCCCACCACGCAATTCTGCAAAACCGACAAATTGTTGAAAAGGTTAAAATTCTGGAAAACCATACCGACCTTTGTCCGATAATCGGACAATGAAAAGCCCTGGTCCTGAATATTTTTACCGTGAAAATAAATCGCCCCGGAGGTTGGTTTTTCCAGTTGATTGATGCAGCGCAGCAACGTGGACTTTCCGGATCCGGAAGAACCGATAATACTGATCACATCGCCGACATAGGCCTCAAAATCGATATCTTTCAGCACTTCGTTTTCCCCAAATGACTTCCCCAAATGGGAAACACGAATAATATTTTCACTCATCCCGCACCGCCTTTGATAACCGCATGCGGAACCGTCTGTGATCCGTGAATCACATAAGACTCCGGCCCGTCCAGTCTTTTTTCAACCAGCAGCAGAATTCTGGTGATCGAGAAAGTCAGGACAAAATAAATTACGCAGGTAATGAAAAAGACTTCGAAATAACGCATATAAGTCCCAGCCGCGCTCTTGGACATAAAGAACAACTCTGTGACTGAAATGACATTCAACACTGAAGTGTCTTTGATATTCACCACGAATTCATTCCCGATGGAGGGCAGAATGTTCCGCACCGCTTGCGGCAGAATAACATTCATCATCGTCTGCGCATGAGTCATTCCAATGGACTGCGCAGCTTCATATTGGCCTCTGTCAACCGAAATGATTCCG
>CALAEB010000235.1 GCA_937890875.1 uncultured Anaerolineaceae bacterium
TTACTCGAACTGGAGCATCAGCTCAAGCGTTTCGTCCAGATTGTCCTGATTCACAATCGCATACGGAATCCAGATATAGTTGTCCTCAACGGTGGATTCCACGCCGATCACTTCCGCTGTAACCGGATTGCCGGCGGCAACCGCTTTCAGCGCATTGATAACCGCGATCGACTGGTTGGTCCGGTCATTCAGAACCGTCCCGAGAAGCGAGCCATCTTTCATCGCCTGAAGCGCTTCGACCGTCGATTCCGACGATCGGCAGGAATTTTTCAGAATCACCGGTATTATAACCGTTGTTCAAAGCCGCCTGAACCGCGCCCATCGCCATACCGTCATTGTTGGCCAAAACACCTTCGATACCGTCAATGCCAAAGGCAGTGATCCAGGCATTCATCTTATCCAGCGCCTGGGATTTATCCCAGTTGGCCGTATCGATCGCGATGATCTCATAATCGATCCCCTGCGCTTCCAGCGTCTCTTTATAAGCGTCGGTACGGAGGACGACGTCCTGCTGTCCGATTTCGCCCTGAAGAACGACCAGCTGCAGCACATTATCACCGTTTTTGTCGGCGATTTCCTTGTTGGCGTTCCAGTAGTTGATCAGCGCCTGTGCGCACATCTCGCCGGATTCCTTTGCCTGCGCGCCGATATACCAGATCGAATCGTAAGCCTTCATGGTGTCTTCCATCGGCTCCATGTTGAAGAATACGGCAGGCACATCATCCGCGGCAGCTTTCTTCATCAATTCCGCTGTGGATTCACGGTCGGGAGCACAAATCGCGACGGCATCGGTTCCCTTGGTTAACGCGGCTTCGAGTTTGTTGGTGGTTTTCGAAACATCATTTTCCCCATCCTGCATGTCCAGGCGAATTCCTTCAATCTTGGAAGCTTCGTTTTCCATGATAATGCGGAAACCGCTCTGGAACTGATCGTCAAAGGCGCGCCAGATCACGGTCGCTTTCACTTCATCCGCTTGCGCAAAAGCGGATTTTACCGTCAGGCCGGAAGTAATGAAAGCGAAACTCAATACCACAGCCAAAACAAAACCAAACATCTTTTTCATTTTATTTTTTCCTTTTCCTTTTTTTTATCGCGTTAAGCGAATTTAACCTGTTGAAGAAACAGTTCGAGTGTCAAAAACAGAACAAGAGGCTTCTCTTCCTGAAATCCTGCTTTCGGCACCTGAACCATGAACGGATTCCACCTTAGTTTTCAAACCTGAATTGCTTCATTTTGCCCAAAATCAGTTCTTTCGCGGCGTTCTTGGAATGAATAAACATCGTTGTATTGTATTTAAATCCGGGCTGTTCCTTGAGTTTTCCGAAAGAATCGGCCACAGCGATCAGAACGTCCGTAGCGACGTTAATTTTGCGGATGCCGCATCGAATCGACTCCTGTACCTGATCGATCGGGGTGCCCGAACCGCCATGCAGAACCAGCGGCACATTCACGACCGCTTTAATCGCTTTCAGCCGTTCGATATTGAGCTTCGGGGCCGCCACATACTGTCCGTGCTGGGTACCGATACTGACGGCCAGGCAGTCAACGCCGGTGCGGGCCACAAATTCGCGGGCCTCTTCCGGATCCGTCTGTGCTGCTTCAGGCCCTTTCACAATCAGGTCGCCTTCTTCACCGACCAGCCTGCCAAGTTCACCCTCGACGGTGATCCCCAGCGGATGCGCGTACTCGACCACTTTCTTCGTCAGCGCGATATTCTCCTCAAACGGGTATGACGAACCGTCGATCATAACGGATGAGTAACCGGCATTGATCGACGGTTCGTCATACCCGTTTGAGGAGAATATC
>CALAEB010000236.1 GCA_937890875.1 uncultured Anaerolineaceae bacterium
TATATGAAAAAGAGAACGGTATTTACCGCGTCTTTGAACGGCAGCGGGTGGATGGCCAATCCATCACCTATGCTGTTGAGACAGACGGCTCTCTGTTGATGAGCGAAATCCCGACATTCCGCAGAACAATTCTTTTGCTGATTTTGTTTACGGTTCCGCTGTTGATTTTTGTGATCCTGATCTTTTATCAGCATATTTCCAGACCGGCCCAGGAGTTGATGACCGCCGCGCACGAAATCGAATCCGGAAAAATCGGCACCCAGGTCGCAACGCTTCCGCACAGCCGGGAATTTCGCATCCTGACCGACAGTTTCAACCAGATGTCAAGACAGGTAAAATTGCTGTTCGAACGCAGTTACCTGGAGCAGGTCACGCTGCAGGATGCGCGGATCAAAGCGCTTCAGTCGCAAATCAATCCGCACTTCCTGAACAACACGCTGGAAATCATCAATTGGGAAGCGCGTCTGTCCGGAAATGAGAAAGTATCCCGCATGATCGAGGCGCTTTCCACCATGCTCAACGCGGCCACAGCCCGCGGCGGATCCCCATTGGTCAAACTATCTGAAGAACTGTCCTATGTCGACGCTTATTTGTATATTATTTCCGTCCGCTATGGGAAACGCCTGACCGTGCGCAAAACAATTGACCCCGCCCTTCTGGGCCAGGAAGTCCCGCGGCTGATCATGCAGCCGATTGTCGAAAATGCGGTCGAACATGGAATTTCCGAACAGCCGAACGGCGAATTGGATCTGCGGATTTACCAGCAGGACGAACAGATCATCCTGGAAGTGGAAAACAACGGGCTTCTCAGCCCCGAAGACAGGGATTCTATTGAGCGCTTGCTGAGCCAGGACGAACCGGGCGAACAAAAAATCACGCCGGGGCGAGTCGGGATTCGCAATGTGAATCTGCGGCTGAAACTCCTTTACGGAGAAGGCAGCGGTTTGACGATCAGCGCGCTGGAAAACGGAAGGACATTGGCCAGAATTGTCCTGTCAAAAGCGGATATCGCCCATAATAAAACCCTTCAGCCAGTATGAAAAAATCATGCCGTCTTGCAGCGGATACCCTGACAAAAGTCACATCGTAACAAAACGCACAAGTACATACAATAAAAAACAACCTTTTCCCTACGGTATTTATGCGGTGAATTCTATAATTTTATCAACAATACCAAAAAATGCCGCATTAATCGCGGCAAATCTACTTCAATGGAGAAATAATTATGAAGAAAAGTCTGTTACTGACCTTTGTTTTGCTGATGGTTCTGACCGCCTTTTCCAGCGTATTTGCCGAAGAGATTACGGTTGTAACCTCTTATGGCGGTGATGACGGAAACCGTTCCAATTATGAAGCAGCCGTAGCGGCTTATGAAGAAGCCACCGGCAATAAAGTCAACGACGAATCAGCCACTTCCAACGAAGAGTGGAAAGCCAAAATCATGACCGATTTCGAAACCGGTGCGGAACCCGATGTGCTGTTCTTCTTCAACGGGGTGGATTCCAACCCGCTGGTCGAAGCCGGCAAAGTCGTCTCCGTTGATGAGATCCGTGAGACCTACCCTGATTACGCTGCCAACATGAAAGACAGCATGCTGGGCGCTTCCCCGGTGGACGGCAAGAATTCCTCCATTCCGGTCAACGGTTACTGGGAAGGCCTCTTCGTCAACAAGAACGTTCTTGAGGCTGCCGGTGTTGAAGTTCCGGGCGCGGATTATACCTGGGAACAGTTCCTGTCCGACTGTCAGAAGATCAAAGACGCGGGTTATACCCCAATCGCCGTCTCTCTGCAGGAAGTCCCGCATTACTGGTTCGAATTCACCGTCTATAATCATGGCTCGGTTGCCAACCATCTGGCCCTGCCCGCTTCCTCAGCGGATGAAGCCGGCCAGAAATGGGTCGCCGGCCTCGAAGATATCAAGACATTGTATGAAAGCGGATTCCTCCCCGCCAACACGCTGACCGCCACCGACGCTGAAACCTTCCAGCTGATGGCCGACGACAAAGCAGCCTTCGCGATTGACGGAAGCTGGAAAATCGGCTGGTTCCAGAGCAATGTTGCCGACATCAATGATTACACTGTGACCTACGTTCCCGGCAACGGCGACCGCGCTGCGACCGACATCATCGGCGGTCTGTCCATGGGGTATTACATCCCGCGCAAGGCATGGGATGATGCCGAAAAACAAAAAGCCGCCGTGGACTTTGTCGGTCTGATGACCTCAGACGATGTCGTTTCCACTTTCGGCGCAACTGCGGTTACCGCGCTGAAGAACGGCACCACCCCGCCGACCGATGCTGACGCCCTGGTCACCGCCGCGCTGGAAATGACCAAGGGCTCGACCGGGATCGCCCCGGCCGTCCAGGACAGCCTCTCCAGTGAAGCCCGTGCCGATCTGTTCGCGAACATCAAAAATATTGTCACCGGAAAAATTACCGCAGCGGAAGCGGTTGACGCAGCCATCGCGCTCAACTGATCCGACCGCATCGGGTGCTAAAAAATAAGGAGCTGCCGCGGAAAACCCTGGCAGCTCCTTATCATCAATGCGAAGTTTGGGCGAATCTTTCGAGACGCCAACGCCCTGCTTCAGCAACATGCACGACGTTGGTTCGTGACAGCAATTCGAATTTTGAAGATAAAATCTGAATAAAATGAGCACAGGTCAACTTTTGTTGCGGTACCGGCCGGTTTTTGCAATTTGAACCTTTTGAATAAAGCGAAAAGCCAAGAGAAATACAAATTACTCTCTTTTCCAAGTTCAAATTGCCGGCCCGGTTTTGAAAGACGGCACAGTGACAAAAATCTTTGTTGTTCAGAGTTCGAATTGCTGATTTCGCGGTCATCATTATTTCGCCCGGCCGGTATTTTTTTCATCTTCAGGTACAGCACAAATTATGAATTCAACAATCTATAAAAACAAACTTCCGCTGATTGTCTTTTTACTGCCCGCTTTTATTATGATGGGATTATTTCTGTATTACCCGTTCGTGATGAATTTTATTAATAGTTTTTCCGATATTTCCGGGCTGGGGACAGCCGCCAAAGGGCTCAACGATCCCTGGTATGCCAACTATCTCCGGCTCTTCCGGGATCCGAACATGATCACAGCGATCAAGAACTCCCTGTTCCTGATGCTGATGACCATCGTCTTCCAGGTCGGGATTGCGCTGATCCTGGCGCTTTTTGTTGACACGATTCATAAAGGTGCACAATTTTTCAGAACGGTTTATTTTTTTCCGATCGTTATCAGCGCAACGGCCCTGGGGCTGATGTTCAACCTGATTTATTTATATGACGGCGGCATGCTGAACCAGCTGCTCCAGAAAGTGTTCGGGTTCACCGAAAACATTGACTGGAAGGATCAGAACCATTTCATGGCGACTATGCTGACGCCGGTTATGTGGCAGTATGTGGGTTTTTATTTTGTCATTCTGGTCACCGGCCTGAACAACATCTCACAGGAAATTTATGAAGCAGCCGCGCTGGACGGCGCCGGAACCTGGCAGCGCACACGCTATATTTCCCTGCCGCTGCTGCGGAATGTGCTCTGCACTTGTCTGGTTCTGGCAATCACCGGAGCGCTGAAAGTTTTTGATCTGCCCTGGGTCATGATGGGGGCCGGCATTCCAATGGATGAATCCTGGCTGACTGGGACTTACATGTATAACCAGACTTTTCTGCGCTCCGATGTCGATTACGGATCGACCATCGCGGTGCTGATCGTCATTCTCGGCGTTGTTATTTCGCAGATCGCCAATAAAATCTTTCGGGAGAAAGAGTATTGATATGAACGAAGACAGAATCGCCAGCCACC